>JACIWB010000030.1 GCA_014361245.1 Thermoplasmatales archaeon
ACAACCAATACCATATAATCAACACATCTATGTTTATACCCGCCCCCCCCAACATATTATTAGCCGCCCCGGACCTTCAGCGTGGGCGCGGGAATTATTATTTTTTCCCCCAAGAAACAAACAAAGGAGGCCCGTTATCATGTCTGATAGTATTGAAAATTTTCAAAGGGCAAGAAAAATTACGGAAATCAGAAATGAACTCAGAGAATATGACTTTGAAATGAGATTACTAAGGGATGCTGAAATGCATCTTGCAATAGCAGGCGACGGCGAAGCAATTTACTTATTCATGATACTACTACCATATCAGGAAAAATTCAAAATACTGAAAAGACACATTTGGAAGTTCAAAACACTAACCTACAAATTCAAGGCAAGGCCATATCTTGTCACATATAATGTTATGACAGCATTTTACCCGCTACATGCACTTGAAGATGCTGGAAAATACTTTGTTTTGGATACAGAAAAATCGAAAGGGATGATGTTTTCTTTTGGTACGATAGTATCAGAGCAATTACAAGAGAGACTCGCAGTTTAATCTTTTCATTATTTTAATTATTTTTTGAAAGGTGTTACATGAATGAAATCTCTGCACTGTACGGGCCGATTACCTCTATGGACTCTTCCTTGAAATTTTTTGTGAGTCTTCCCTTCTTGTTTGTGATGAACTCTGGTATTTCTTGCGGTTGTAAAATTGTATAGTATTCTGTTTTTATTCTTAAGGGCCTTTGGCCTACGAGAGCGACAATGGCATGAACCCAAGGTCTCCTGGTACCAATATTTTTTATTAAGAAGTTCCTTAAAGCCACTGCGTTGGCTTTTGCCTGCCTACCAGGTCTTCTAGTTACTTTTTTCCATTTTGGGTTTAATATGCTGCCCTCTTTCAAGTACCACTCATCTCCTTTTATGAGGTATTCACCTTCGTAATTTTTAGTTTCAACTACGAAGATCCCGTTCGATCCGATTACTACATGATCAATATTCCCTGTGTCACCAGGTAATTTCACATCATAGAAAATAAAATAACCCTCAGGTAATTTTTCTAATTCATTATTTACTATCTCTTCTCCTTCTAATCCTTTTTTCCAACTGTATCCTTCACATATACCATATATTAATATTATTATACCTGCAAATACACTGAGAATGGCCAATAAGAAGCCGTTTATTAACCAAATGAAACCTATTATGCCCATACTTACTCCTATGATCTCTATTAGTCTATAATCATAAGCTTTGTTTTCAGTGTAAGTTCTTCGCAACGTTAGGAACCTTCTTACCGGTTCTGGCTCCTGTGACCTTGCGTATTCCGAATATTCAAGTAGAGTCTCATAATATTTGAGTTTGCTTCCACAATCACAAATTTCGAATATCTCCTCTTCATCCTCAATTGGATAAAAAGTATCACAATTGTCACATATCAAATAGGGCATTAAAATCAAGCCCCCCACAATCCGCATTATTGTTCAAGTCACTCTTAAAACTTCTTTTTAACAGCATATACAATAGACTATTGTAACCTGCCAATAGACTACAATAGACTCTACAATAATCTACTGTAACATACCAATAGAATACAGTAGACCACCAATAGACTACAATAAACACCCAAATAATATCTAGTAGACTATCCATAATCTACAATAGACTACAATATTATATTGTAGAATCTACAATAGACTACAATATGAAATATTTAAGTTCCACAATCAAATGTTATGAACGTAAATACAAACGTAAAGGCCGCCAATACACCACCACACAATATACAATCAACCTCAGAAAAGAAGAAGTCGAATCACAAGACTTCAAATGCGACGAAGAAATATGCATACTCCCAAAACCAGAATTCAAAGAACTAATAGAAACCCACCAAAAACATCAAAAGATACTAGAAGAAAACAGACAACTAACAAAACAACTAGGCCAAATACAAGCCGACTATGACAAATTAAAAAATGAATACAGGCACCTAGAAGAAGTGTACAAAAAGAGGGAAAAACAAATCAGCCACTTAGAAAATGAAGTAGAAAGACTACAAAACAGAGGAATATTCGAAATCATCCTAGAAAAATTGACAAAGAGAAAAGCAATAGAAAAACCAAAAAAAGAATGATCTTTCGGTTCATTCTAAAATCTTCGATTCTAAAATCAATTCATCTATCTCTCTAATATACCCTCCAAGATATTTCTCTCTAATCTTATCTCGCAATTGCCATGAAACACCCTTTACATCAAGCCCACTTTTTATCCTATTTAATTCTTCGTGACACTTTTTACTTAATAGAGCCAGTTTTTTATGAACTCCATTTCTCTCATCAAATCTAGGGATAGGAAACATTAAATGCGTTCTACTTATATGTCGTTCACCATAACTGCCCCTCGCCTGTAATGGTTTTTTAAGTTCATTCAATACATTAGAATTGAAAATAGCGTTAATATAATGTGCCTCTGTCTCACTAGAAGTTGCATAAAAATAGCTTGTGTAATCAACTACAAATCCACTAGGTTTGATTTTCTTGTTGAATTTTAATTTTTCAATTTCGCTTGTGTTGATCACACAAGAATAAATGTTAGTTCCACTACTATTATATAGTACTATGTGTTTGGCCTCAGGATTTTGCGAACTCAACTTGTTACGGTAATTTAAATATGTAATCACTCTCGGATGCTCTTTTAAGTTTCTCTCTGTGGCGTTACTTATCCATGATTTTTGTGCTTTTTCTAGCCATTGGGCCATTTGAGAATATCCTCTGTCTCTTAAAGCATTTGTGTCAAGAATTTCATATCCTCTACTGGTAGGTATTATTGGGAGTACCACTGGAGAAAGTTTGAAATAACCAAAGGGAAGCAGATCTTTACTTAATAAGGTTGCATATATAAACTTTTCTTCAACTTTGCCTTTTATTGAACCCCAATCTTTTTTTTGATTTTTTAATGCGTCTTCTGATGATCTACAAAAAGGTTTTCTCGGATCTATACCAAATCTAGGATGACTGATAAAATCTATGAACCAAAATGGCCTTGGTACTATCGTCGCGCCTTGTTTAAATCTCTCGTAATACCAGCTCTTTTTACCACTTAAGACTAATGGATAATATTGATCTTTTTTAAAAGATAGGTAATGTTCTGCTTCTGTCAGTTTTATGTTCTTTTTGGGTAACTTACCCTCGAATTTTATGAGTGGGACGGGATACTCTGTCTTCTTTTCCTTGAGGGCTACGAGAACACATGAAGGCACATTAAAGAGTGGCTTTACATCTTCCAGATCAAATATTCTAAGGAGTTTCATTGAAGGCTTAAATTCGAATCTTTGGAATCTTTTATGCTGTTCTGCTCCGGTTAAAACGCTTCTTGGCATTACAAAGCTTATTACACCATTCTCCTTGAGGTATGACTTGCTGGCTTCAGAGAAAAAGAGCGTGGCCATTTCCATGTGGGTGAAGAGTTCTGTATCTTGTGAAGTAAGTAAACCAGCATTTAATATTTTCTTTTTTACAAATTCTTGGTATTTTTTGTTTTCGATGTATCGCATTGCTATCCATGGAGGGTTACCGACTATAATATCGAATTTGGATTCTGAGAACATTATGGGGGCGTAGAAGTTTTTTAGGATGAAAACCCAAATAGAATCTTTTTCTTGGTCTATCAAATTTATAATGGTTTTAAATGTTGATTCTAACGACCTGAATTCATTTTCAGGTATTGATGGCATATTACGTTCAAAAGTTCTTAAGGCATCTCTTTTGTTTCTGGATCTTCTATATTCATCTATGGCTTTTTTGATTGCTTCGAAAATTTTATTAAATAAACTTTTTTTGATGAAAATATCCTTTGGTATCCTGAGACGTGCGTCATCTGCAGATACTTCATAAACTTCAAGTGTTCCTTGTCCTTTCCCTCCCTCAACGATACTAATCTGAGCTTTTGGCATTTTTATGGAATCTGCCACATATACCGGTATATTTATTTCACCCTTTCTGTACTTGATCAAGTCACCTAAAGCTATGAGATAATTGGCTCTTGCAATGACAACGGCAAGCGGATTAACATCTACCCCAACTATATTATCTAATATAAAACTTAGGAGACCTTCAGGATCTTCTCTTATTGTCTTTTTCATGATTTGGATCGCATTTGTTAGGAAGGTTCCTGAACCGCAAGCCGGGTCTAGAATCCTTGGAAAGCCACTATTGTGCTTTTTCCATGCTTTTATGGCCTCTATTAAGGTTAGTTCTGCTAGCCATTCAGGAGTATAATATTCTCCTATCCTGTGTCTCTGACCTCTTCCGATAATTTCTTCGTATATTTCTTTGAAGAAGTCTTCATCGATATCAGCAAAATTGTATATTTTTAGTTCCATTGTGAGGTCTCTGGCTAATTTTATAGCCTTGTTTTTTATTTTGGGGTCTAGGATCCATGTGAAGAAATCTTCTTCTGTTAAGTTTTCGATGCCATACAAGTCGAAATATTCACCTGATAGAACTTGTGGTATGTCATCTAGGGAGCTAGCACCATCGTTTAATTTTAGGTAGACTATTATTTTTACAAGGGTTACTAGATACGTGTTATCTATGAAAGATTCTGTTTTTGGTTCGCTTCCATATACTATTTCCATGTTTTTACGCCATAAATCAAATTTAAGTCTTATATCTTCTCTATCTCCAAGTTTATTCCAGAGTTTTTCAAGTTCATCGACGATTAAATGGTATGTCGGGCTTCCCGGCCCAAATCTTGCTTTTAGATCATGAGCCGAAGGTTTAATCTGTGATCGTGAAAACAGGAACGAATCGAACCATTTGAAGACTTCTTCTGGAGACTCTTCTTCAAGGTTTAAATGGCTTATCTTCCTAAGATCTACTACTTGATTGTCTTCGATTATTGGTAAATATGCTTCAAATTCTATGGCATCTGTTATTATCCCAATATTTTTTTCGCTGGGATCTATTTCATATAATGCCTGGAGGTACTTCTTGATTTGCCTTTTGGCGTCATCAAATTCCCTTTCTAGGTCAACTTTCATTTCAAAAACAATATCAGAAAAAATTAAATCTGCTTTCCCTCTCACACCCATTACTTTACTTCTAAGAGCTTTTTCTATACCAGGGATCAGTTCAACAAGTTTGATACCGAAAAGTTCTTCAAGAAAACGAGACAGCACCATCATTTTTGCTTGGTGCGTATTAGCCTCCTTCGCATTTATAACGGCGTCATCAATCATCTGTTTAATTTCATCCATAGATAAAGCCATTTTAACCACTGAATTTATATTGTAAATCTAAATTTTAATATATTTACAATCCACTCTAGTTTCAGTCACACACTAAATTTCGATTTGTAACAGGAATGTACCCCACCAAAGTTAATATTTTTTAAATTGATTTTTTATAAACTGGGGAGATTGGGAGAGTAGATTTCGATTTGTAATGGGAGTGTATTGCTTGGTTTAGGTTAGTCTGAGAGAGTGAATTTCGATTTGTAAGTGGGTTTCGCAGGTCGGAATATTATATATCTTATGTAACAAAATATATTATAATATGTATATAATAGTTACATAAGATATCTTCTACAAACTCTAAATCAAAAAATGATGTTTTATCTGCATTTTTTTGACATGAAATAGGATCCTCAATTTTTATTTGATTTTTTCTTGTTTTTTGTTTGTTTTTTCTGTTTTGTTTTAGAAGTTGTTCAAATCGAAATTTTGCTGGTGTTTTTACAAGTCGAAAATTTCTCCTGGGGCGGGGTTTATTCTTGTTACAAGTCGAAATTTGGTGTCTATATCTAAATGAAAAATTTTACAAATCGAAGTTCACACCATGTAAACATAATTTTACAGGTCGAAATCTTACTCTGCTTGCAATTTATGTATCATATTGAGCAATAAATTAAGACAATTTAAATAGTTTAATAAAAAAATATGTTGTGGAGGTATTTAATGAACAATAAGTTGCCTCCCATTAAATTACCGTCTAGAGTTCATAACTTATGTAGAAGTCTTGATGTTTTTTATCAAGGTTATAATCTCAATTATAAGGCCTCTGATTTGGTAAAAGGTATGTATTATGCTATGAGGCCAGAGTGCAGATCTAATCCTGATTGGATGAGCCAGGTAGCTCACACTGGTAGGGAAATTTTATACCCGTTTTTTTCAAAAGAAAGCGAGAATAATATTTTAAAAATTTTTAATAAATATATAAATGATAATAATCTTTCAAAAAAAATTGATTCTGAGGATTTCAGAGGGATCTTTAGAACTTTGAAAAGTATTTATGGGAAGTTATCAGATTTAGCACATCATTGTAGCAATCCAAAAGAATTTTCTAAAGAGGAATGTTCAAATTTTTCAGAAAAGGAGTTTGAAGAATTAATTGAAAAATTTGTCCTTACCCTCGATAGAGTTCTCAGTCTCCAGCAGCTTTACATACATAAGTTGATTGATATTATTACACAAACAAAGCCAAAAAAATCAAAAAAGAAAGATATTGAAGTAATAATAGGGATTAATTTAGATTCAAAACAGTATTTTTATGATAAGACAGAGGAACATTGGTTGAATTTTCTTTGGGAAAACGGATTTCTAGATATTTCGGGCGCTGTTGAAACATATTTGAATGGATATTTTCCACCAGAGATTGATTATATTGCTAGAGTAGCTAAAAAGAAGCCCAAAAGTATTTTAAATATCATTAAAGATTTTCCAGTGCATGATAGTGAAAGTCCTCAAATAGCAATTGATTTAATTTTAAGGATTCTGGTAAATTTACCTGCCAAATGTATTTCTTCTTTAATTAAAAAAATTAAGGAAGAACAGTGGATAAGAATGTCCAACAATTTACACGCTTTACGGTATAAAGAAATATTAACAAAATTAAACAAAAAAGAAGAATATGAGTCATTATTAGAATTTCTAAGCATAATTTTGTCTGTTAAATCGAAAGATGAAATACGGAATGAAATAGAGAAACTCAAAGGTGAAAGAGGATACTATTTCCCATACATTTGCCCTTTTTATTTTGATGATCATGAGCTTTCTTTCATGAAAGTTTTTGATCATTTGGTTGATGTTAATGATAATTTCGTTGAGAAGGCCTTTTCTTTAACTGTAAATACACTTGAAGGTGTACTGATGACTCTTAGCGACAAGAATGCTAATATAGTTTTTGAATGGGATGACGGAGGTCTCCTTTGGAGAAATGATATTTTTTCTGACAAATTAGGCCAGGTGGATTTAAGGGAATTTTACAGCATCTCAAAGTTGATTCAGACCATTAAACTTCTTAATGATAGGTTGAATCCAAAAGCAAAGTACTTGAAAGTTTATAGAAAGGTATTCCAATTGCCAGATAGTCAATTATCATGGCGCTTGAAACTTTACATCACAGCATCAAATCCAAATATTTTCAAAGAAGAACTCAAAGATTGCCTTTTTAGGCTGTTTAAAACTAAAAAGTATAATCAAATCATTTTGGACGAATATTTGGCTTGTTTAGAAAAGGGATTCCAATATCTCCCTAAGACCACAAAGTACAAATATTTAAACAGAGTTCTTGAATATTTCAGTAGTTTTAACGATGAAAGAGGTTTGATATACGCTTCTGCTATACTTTCTCGGATTAAAACTAATTTCAACAAATTAGAATTTGAAATTAAGGTTAATGGAGCGGGTTTTTCAACAAATCATCAAGATTTACCAAAAATAAAAACCAGATTAGGTGTTGTAAGACCAAAAGGGCCAATTACACAAGAGGAGTTCTCTAGACTACCAATTGAGACTATAGTTGATAAACTGCGTAATGAATGGTCTCCACAAACTTTATCCAAAAAGAATGAACCGAGAAATTTTCTTAGACCTATAAATACTGAAGGTGTTATTAAATTAATTAAGAATGATCTCAAAAAAAGATTGGACAGTTACTTAGTTAATTCAAGCTTATTTTTTGATCCAGAGGGCCTTCACTCAGCATATACATATGGTTTTATTGAAGGATTGGTTGAGGTGATTGAAGAAGGTAAAGAAAGCAAACTAAAAGATTATTCAGGATATTTAATTGATTTTTTACTTAAAATTAAAAAATATGGGGAACATCGTTCATTTAAAGATCAAAAGCATGATTATTGGAATTTTACATGGAGGGAAGTTCATTTACGTTTATGCGATCTATTAAGTAAAATATTAAAAAAATGCCCCGAGATAATTGACCTTGATAAGAATCACGTTCATGTTTTGGATTTAATAAATTATCTTTTAAATTATCCAGATCCTAATCCACAAGATGAAAATGAAAAAAATGTAAGGCACCAAGGCATTTATCGTGCAAACTCTTCTTTCTTTATAGCTATAAATTCTGTTAGAGGAAGAGCGTTTGAATGCATGGTTAATTACGTATCACTCAAGGGTAAAATTCCAGATGAAATAAAAGAAATGTACAAATCCCTTTTAAAGCAAGAAAACACCCGTTCAATAATGTTTTTGTTCGGTTATTACTTCCCTTTTTTCTATTTCAAAGATATTAAATGGATAAAAAAACAAATTGGTAAGATCTTTAGGAAAGAAGATTTCAATTTATTTATTTCAGCTTGGGAGGGCTATCTCAAAGGAGTAATGGATTTAGGTTTACATAAAGATATGTTCTTTGATTCTGTTTTACAGAAATTATATGAGCACTGTGTTGATTTGACTGATTTACCATCGGATCGGGAATATGATCTTGATCCACGTGAAGGCCTTGCTCAACATTTAGCTCTTGCTTACGTATTTTTTGACTCCTTTGATTTTGGACACAAACTCTTTGATAAATTTTTGAATAAAAGTGACCATGAGCAGATTAGTTATTTTGTGAAAAAAATCGGGCTTATTTTGAACTATAATCCCCCTATTAAATCAAAGGAAAAGCTAAAGAGACTGTGGGACTGGATGCTCGAACATTATGAGGATAAAACAATTTTTGAAGGATTTGATTTTTGGATCCATCCAGAATTCTTTGAAGCATGTTGGCTGGCCAGGAGACTAAAGAAAATTTTGAGAAAAACAAACGGGCACATGGAAATATTTAGACTTGAGGAATCAATTGTTGAACTTGCAAAAAAATGTCCTGAAGGAACTCTTGATGTAATACATTTGTTCCTAGAAGGAATCATCAAAAGAAGGAATGAAGGTTACTTTTTAATTATAAAAAAGGATGACAGTTGGTATGAAGCCATGAAGGTCATATATAATTCAAATGAAGAAAACAAAGAAAAATGTGAAAAAGTCATAAGTGACCTCATTGAAAAGGGGTCTCGAGATTTCTGGGCTTTAAAGCAAATAGTAGATTAATTGTGAGCGTCAGTACAAATGTATTTGCTTTCATTTTATGGGAATATTTGGTTTGTTCCTTGATACTTTATAACTTGTTCAACTGAAGCATGGAGTAAGGTTTAACTTATTACAATTCGAAATTTGGTGTCAATATCTTGGGGAGGAATTAGCTCTTGTTACAAGAGTAATACTTGTTTTCAAATCGAAACATATATTAAAAATGAAAAAATTAAAAATATGAGGACATAATTTCGATTTGTAATCCTTCGCGGAGGTGACAAAAAAATGTTTGAAAAAAGGCCTAAACTTTTCAAAAACAGGGACGTGCTCAGCCCACTTTTTGTCCCCGACACATTACAAGATAGAAAAGATGAAGTCGAAGTTATAAGCCAATATCTTGGTTATATCCTCGATGGGGCCACACCACCAGATCTTTTGATAGTAGGACCTACAGGTTCTGGTAAAACCGTTACAACGAGGTATGTTTTGAATGAACTTGAAAAACACACAGATTCTTTGATAAAATATGTTACAGCTGAGGGAACAGCATATCAAGTTGCTACTGCTATAGCAGACACTGCAAAACGCGGTTTTGGGTTCATGGATGTAATAGATAAAATACGCGAAAAAGTCGAAGATAGAAAGGCGATATTTGTACTTGATGAAGTTGATAAGGTGTTGGCAAAAGATGGTGACAGGTTACTCTATCATCTTTCCAGGGAACCCAACATTTGCATTGTGGCCCTTTCCAACAAGCTTACGGTTATGGACATGATTGACGATCCTAGGGTTTTATCATCCTTTAAACCAAGGAAGATCAATTTTCCGCCGTATAATGCACCACAGTTAGTGGAAATTTTAGAATACAGAGCAGAAAAGGCATTCAATCCTGGAGTGCTCGAAGAAGGGGTCATACAATTATGCGCGGCCTTGGCAGCTCAACGAAATGGTGACGCAAGATATGCCTTAGATCTTCTTAGTTTTGCTGCGGATATAGCGATAAGGAATAAACAGGACAAAGTCACGGAAAATGATGTTAGATATGCGCAGGATGAAGTTGAGGTTGAATTTATAAGAAGGAGCATAGCTGAGCTCAGAGAAAACCAAAAATTACTGTTATATGCTGTTCTAACATCCAATGAAAAAACTCCAACAAAAATATACAAAATCTACAACAACCTCGCAAGACAATATGGAAGCAACAACCTCACACAAAGAAGACTCTCCCAATTATTACGGGAACTGGAACTTTACGGCCTGGTAGAAATTGAAATCATCGGCCGCGGCCGCGGAAAAGGCGTAAGATGGCTTGTAACACCATCGTCGACAATTGATGACGATGTGATGTTGGAGGCTATTCGCAGGTCTTTGTAGTCTTCTCCCCCCTTTTCTTCTCTCCCCTCTCCCCGGGCCCCTCTCCCCTCTCTTCTTTTCCCCCATATTTTTTTCATCTCTCCCTTTTTTTGGGAGCCATGCACGAAAACGAAAAAATTTTCCCTTTATATATGGGTAAGAACAGATGATTTTTTAGGGGGTGGGGGGCTATTTTTTTGCGTCACCTCCGCGAATCGATGCAAAAAGCCCCTTCCCCCACATATTTTTTTCCAAGGGTAGAGAATTTTTTTCTCTTAAAAGTGTCTTATGTAACAAAGTATATATATGACATGTTACATAAGATATTATGGGAACCATGGGCGACTTGCCCTGCGCGGAGGTGACATAAAAATGGAAGAAATGGAAAATAGGAAGAATCTTGTACGGGCACTTCTTGAAGTGCAAAAAGAAATAAGAAACCCTAAAAACACGGAAATAAACCCATACTACAGGAGCAAATACGCTCCACTACCAGACATTCTGAATCTTGTAAGGCCACTCTTGGCAAAAAATGGGCTTGTGCTTTACCAGGATGTTGGATCCACACCTGAAGGAGTTGTATGTGTGCGGACACATCTCATACATGAAAGCGGGGAATCATTGAAGACAAGTCCACTCTACATGAAAGTAGAAACAAAGGGTAAGGGATCACCACAATCAGTGGGATCCGCAATAACCTACGCAAGAAGATACCAAATCCTTGCATTATTAGGGATTGCAAGCGAAGATGACGACGCCAACCTCGCATCACGGCCACGACCAACAACAACACCAAGACCCAACCATAGGTGAATAAGGATGGTTATCAAAACTTTCAGGGATATTGTGGACAGGCAGAAAAGCATAGAAAAGTTAGAGGAGATGAAAGAGTACATTGAAAAGAGAATCCAAGAACTCCAAGAATCTAAGACAAGTAAAAAGGAAGTTAAGACGAGAGAAGTAGTTCGATCAATAACATACCAACTTGAAAAAGTAAAGTGTGGTAAAGAAGGATGCACAAAGTGTCCCCATGGCCCATACTGGTATGCTTATTGGCGTGAAGGCGAGAAGGTCAAATCGAAGTATATCGGAAAAAAACTCGGAAAGGAGAAAATTATACCTGTTCAGCCCCCCAATGATTAGTAGCTTCGAATGCGCTGGATTTATTTCATGTTGTTGGGATGTGAAATGTCAATTCTCGCGTGTTCTTGTGGTGCTGTAGTGTAGAATGTTGAACAATGTACTAGGCAACCTGATTTTGTCAGTTTAATTCTGGCAAGCTTTTTGTAAAAAATTGGTATTTTCTTTGCTGGTTCTGGATTAGGTTTTTTAAAATAATCTTTAATGTGTAATTTGTTTTCGTTTAGCAGGTAAATAGTGTTTGCTGGAACATGTTTTGATGGTAAAATAGGTATTGAGGTTCCTGTATAAGGTTTAAGGGTCATGACTTCCAAGTTTGGGATCGCTTCAATTTCTCTATAAATTTTTTCTTTTCTCATTTCTTTGAAAATTTCTCCTGTCACTTTTATGCCTGATAATGCTAAAGTTGGCCTGGTAATTTCTGCAATATCATAGATTACATCCATTATTTTGTCTAATATTGGTGTTTTTGAGTTTTCACTGGTTACGGTGAATCTCATTGACTTTGGTATTATTTCTTCGAGACCTTTGAAAGCTTTTGAAGGCGCTCCTTGTATAATAGCTTTTTCTTTTGATTTTCTGATTTCCATGATTCCATTTGGAACTTCTTGTTTAAGGTATTCAATGATTTCTGCATTGCTTCGGCCCAATACAGGTATTTCGAGCGGATGTTTAAAATCTGACATCCTTGCTGTTATCCGTTCATAATATTTTGGTTTGGGTGGTTCTTCACCTTCTGCTATTATCCGAGCTGTGCTTTTCTGAATTTCTCTTGAAATCTCCAGGATGTGAGTAGTTGAAATTCTTTCTTGGTGTTCGAGTCTTGTTAAGAAAGGACACTCGTTGACATTTCTTGCTGTTATTTCTCTATTGTATTCTATTAGCCCCTCAAATTCTTCATCTTCTGCAATATTTCTTATTGCTTCTTCAAGTTTCATAATATCCCCACATAGTCCTTTTTGACCGATTTTTGGCATAAAAAATTTTTCTAAATTAAATGGAGGAAGTTTCTAATTTTTAGGTTTTCTTTTAGTTCCCCGAGGGAAAAAAAATATTATAGGACTGGTACGATATTTTAAATGTAAAGGGATTTCAGGTTTCACCTCACGCCATTTTTTAAATGTAAATAAAGTTTTCAACTTCCCGTTAAAAATTCCTTTATCCCCACGTTCTTTATTCAGTTTCTTCTTCAAGTTTCTTCAAGGCGATAGCCCTTTTTAGGGCCTCTTTTTTTCTGATGATCATGTTTTTTATCACGTTTTTTACTGCTGTGGTTTTTACCTTTTCTAAGTCTTCTTCGAGTTCTCTTATCTCTTTTTTTAATCTTTCTATTTTATCCATACCCGGCACCTCCCCCTATAGTCATAGGGGTATAACAGTATAAAGTATTATATGGTGTAGTGTATATATAAATGTTAGTTTAGGGTTACCTTGGGAGAGGGGGACTTTTGCCTTTTGAATGCGTGACCTTTGCTCCGCTCCGGTCACGGTGGGATGCGCCTTCGCTTGCGCTTCGGCACAAAAAACAACAATAAATGAAAAGAAGATTTCATGTGAAACATGGCCAGCTTTCTATGTCTTCCATTTTTTTGTTGTAAGGTGGCAGGGGGTTGTGAGTTGCTTTTTCGGTGTCTTATGTAACGCATTGTGGATGTATTTAGTTACATAAGATTTTTTTGATTAGGGACCGCACCTTCTTCCAATTTGTGATTTGGAGGGTGGGAACCGAAAAGTTTATATATAGAGTACTATATACTATATGGTAGTGGGGTAGTGGTATAGTACCACTATCCCATAAAGCGGAGGTGACGCAAAATGAGAATATCCGAAATGAAAAAAATACTAAAACAAAACGCAAAAAAAGACTATCGCCTCATTGCAGCGATAGAAGAACTAGAAAGAATAGAAGAAAGAATAAAAGACCTAAGAAACGCACTCAACGAAAAAGACATAATAAAAAACCCCTACTACGTAATAGGGACCGTGAAAGCAATATCAAGGGGGTTCGACTTATGAACTCCCCCCAAAAAACTTCTTCAAAGAATGAAGAAATGGATGAAATGGAAAAAATAAAAGAAAAACTCGCCAAAAAACTCAAAATCACCCCTGAACTCCTACGGGCCTCTATCATATTCGCTCAACATGGAAATCTATATGGACAAGCCATAGATGAAGAAAACGATAGAGACATATGGTTCAAAGTAGGGAAAAATGGCATTGAAATCCTCAAAATCGAATACGATCCCTACTAAACTCTTTTTTTTATGTTGAATCTAAAAGAAATCATAAACGATCTACAAAAAATTAGAAAAATATTTTTATCAAAATTTAATATAGTTTAGAAGAAAATCCCTTTAACAAGGCGAAGGATCATCGGTGATCTTGGTGGATTCTTTGGTATTTGCGAGGCGACTTTCAATTTTTTTGGGGATGATAATAGTTGGTATTTCACCTATTAAATTTTTGGATGGAGAAATTTTTAGTGCTGTGGGATTTTCTGTTGTTGGAGCTTCCATGATCCTTTTGGGTTTGGATCAAAGAAAACCCATAATACCTCTTCTTGCCTTCATTATATTGGCTGCTTTGACCTCCCCTCCTTCTTCAGGAATCCTATTTTTCATGTATGTCTTAATTTTTCTGTTTTTCTTGTTTGGGTTTTATGGTTTTGGCCAAGTCCTTGGGTATGTTGTGGGTATAGTGGCATATTGTAGTGTTGTGTCTTATTTGACTGATTTGTCACCTTCTCCAATTCTTCAGATGCCGTTCTTGGATAGTTTGTTGCATTTGTTAGCTGGTATAAGTATATTGTCCATTTACCCAAGTGAAGGTGTTGTTGCGCCGTTTCATTCGAAGTATGCTGGAGGTCAAATGGCAAGAAGCCTAATACCTTCACTTGTAACCATTATCATTATCATTGGCCCTGTTATATTATCTTTGAGGGAACACTTACCATTTCCAAGTGGGATATTCCTTCTTGCGATGGCATTGGCCACTAGCCTTATCATGATAAGTGTTGCGGTTGAGCATCTTAACAAGATGGACCAGAAGAGAGCAAAATCCCACCAAGAAGCCCTAGACGCATGGCAATTCTTTGAGGGTGTTGTGGAGAATATTGGGGATGCTATAGCAGTTTTGGACAGAAAAGGAAAAACAATATACAAGAACAAGCGAATGGAAAAACTAGACTTTAAACTTCAGGATTGCTGGGAAAGATTCAGAGATAATGCTCCTGTCCACATCAAAAAAATCAAAAAGGATAACAAGTATTTTACTGGTTGGATCATCCCACTCGACAAAGAAAAGTCCATAATATCTTTAGCAGAAATAACAGACCTTATCAGAGCACAAAAACAGCTAGAAGAAACCATAAAGGAGAAAGATGCCCTTTTAAGGGAACTACACCATCGCATCAAAAACAACCTACAAGTTATAATAAGTTTATTAAGTCTTCAAGCCCAAAGAGCAGACCCAAAAACAAAAAAGATCCTATTCGAGGTGCAAAACCGCATAAGGTCCATGGCCACAATACACGAAACACTCTACGAAACCAAAGCACATGAAATAGACATGCAGAAATACATAGAAAGACTTACAGACGGCCTCAAAACCCAACATAAAAACATAAAATTCCAAACAAAGTGCAAAGCCAAATTCAACCTAGAAACCAGCATACCACTAGCCATGCTCATCAACGAATTACTCCAACAATCCATCAAAACAAAACCCACCACAATAAAAACAGAAATACAAAAACACAAAAAAGAACACAAACTAACCATAACACACAACGGAACACAACCAGCCACCGGGGGGGGGGGGGGAAATCAGAAGCCTTCTGATAAAAGCATTAACCCAACAACTTGAAGGAAAACTACAAACAAAAAACAACCAAACCATAATAACATTCAAAGAACTAAAATACAAAAAAAGAATAATTTAAAGGACAAAAAAGCAGTGATATTTTCTGTTACGTTTGTTACATACTTTTTTTTCGAAAACACTTCCACACATACATTTTAGAAGAGAACTTCGTTATGCGTTTCTATAACGAAATAAACCCACCAAACAAAACCAACCCCAAACAAGCCATTAACCCCACCAAGCCCACCAAGGCCGGCCCTGCCCACCCACCCGCCCTATGATTAGCTGCGCCCTCGCTTCGCTCGGGCGCGGGAATTTTTTATAAATCTCGTTTATCTTATGTAACACAAATATTGATATACAAAACATGATGTTACATAAGATTCTCTGAAGAGATGCAAGATCCCCTGCCACCTTCTCCTCTTAAGTATTCATACATAAGCCATAGGGAGGATATGAAGTAAGAAGAAAAAACCCTAGTGGTGAAAAAATATTATATATATAGGTGAAACCCTGAAAATACCACCAACCTAAAAACGTGCTAAAAACTTATTTTTTTATTCTACGGCCAATAGGCTGGAAGTGTCTTAAAAGGTTGAAAAATCACCATATTATGCTGCGAATTACTTGTTTTGGTGGTTCTTTTTTTCTTTGGTGTTAAGGGGTGTCAAAGCTATTGTCGCATAATATCACCGTTGAAAAGTAATATTTGATAATACTAATTTTTGAAATCGTAAGATTTTAATATAAAATAATTAAATAATATTACCTATTTAATTTAGGGATCGCGGAGGTGAAAAGTTTGGAGAAAAAGATAATTTTGCACCTACAAGATGGTGAAAATGTTGCGATCCAGTACAAGGATGTGGAAGACTATATGGACTTGGAAACTGGCCATGAGAAGATTTTTTTGAAGCATATAAATCCTGCGAAGGAAGTGGCTTCGGAAATACTTTCAAAGTTGACTAAGACGGCAAGGAACACAATATACAAAAAGTATACGACGAACGAGATCGTGAATGAAATTAAAAAGAAAACAAAAAACACGGACACGCTCATAGTATTCAATGATCTTCAGCAGATGTCAAAGAGCACGATGCGGATCTTCTTAGACATAATAGAAAATGTGCAATTACTTTGTAGCATAAGGGGAAGGACAGAAAAGTACCACGCCAGATTGTTAAAGGATATGATAATAATCGGTGAAGATGAATTTATAGATATAACTGTCCCATTAATTATATTTGCGGGGACGGTTGCATTCCTTTTGTATCTGAGAGTGGCAATGGATTTATCGGGTCTAGTGGCTTACATCATACTTGCATCTGTATGGTTTGGGACGATAATAGCCAGAACACTGCTCTGGATCAAAAAATAAGGCGAACCGCATGAACGACATAACCCATCTCCTTCTATTACATGTCACAATCATGATAGTCTTGGGAACAGTATGGTACGCCTTCTGGTTTTATGTGGCAACAAATTGATGTTTGAGATGTTACCTCCGCGCCCTCGCTTGCGCTCGGGCGCGGGAAAGGATGAGATAAGGACGAGATAGAATGAAATGGTACACACACGCCATTTTCGCAATATTTATAGGGGCAATAATAGGCTACCTATTCAGAACAGAACTGACAATACAATTCTTCATCATCACAATTATCGCAAGTCTCATAATCGACTTCGCAGAAAAAGCACTCTTCAATGAACATCGAAGACAACTACACAACCTATTCACCATAATACCATGTATCCTGATTTATCTGTTCCTTGACATGACAATCGGCGCGGCCCTAACAGCAGGAATATTATCTCACATACTCTTAGATTGCATAACACCAACAGGATGCCGGTTTTTATGGCCATTACAAGAAAAACGCTACGGCGTACAATGGAAATACACTGGCAATAAAGCCAGGGAAAAAAGAATACTCTCAACAACCATACTCCTCGCATTACTTACCATACTAGTACTATTGCCCCACGGACCACTCACATCAGCGATAACAGCCTGGACAAACAATACAGGGCACAATTCAACAAACTCGACATACCCTAATTTTCACATAAGCATCAACAACCCCTCAAATGACATGTGGATCCATCCATTCCCAAATGGTAGCGTATTCATCGATGTCGTAAACAATGGCCAGGCCGACTATTATCCAGTTTATTACCCTGTTTACCATAAGTCCACTTACCAGGGTAGTAAGCCAACTAATGCAAATTCAACACCCCAAGAAAAAGAAGAGGAAGTGGAGGAATAGGGGATGGTGAAAAGAAAACCCAAAATAACCAAAATCCATGAAATGCTCAAAAAGATCGAACGAATATACACTAACAGAAAAATGTACACGCAAAAAGTATACATAGACGCGCGGACAGCATGCAAACTTGAAATCCTAAGCTATCTAGAAACAAGATCAAAAAGTGAAATACTGAGAAAGGCCATCAGCATATACATAGAAAAATATGAAGCTAAAAATGGCAATTTGTTAAACAAAGTGAAATATCAGTAAATGTTGCTTGAAAGTTACCTCCGCGCCCTCGCTTGCGCTCGGGCGCGGGAAATGTCCATGTATGCATTATATTTTTTTATTATCTTTTTATAATAATATTGGATTTATTCTGTTGATATGAGTTTTATTTGATCGCTCTTTTTAGAATCTGAGCCGTTTTAAGGCCTTAAAGTTTATAATACTAATTTTATAAAATATATTATCGTAAAAGGATTGGAGGTGGTAAGCTTTGAAAAAATATCCAATAGCCATCCTGCTATTAGGCCTCGCCCTGTTTATTATGACAGGTTCTGCTTCGGCGGCGGATGGCTACTTCTATGAAGTATACACAAACCAAACAACTGCCAAAGTGGGCGACCATGTCCAAATAGAGGTTGTAGTGGACACTATCCCGTCTGATCAGGGCTATAGCCTTAATAATGTGACGGTGCAGGCCTATATCACGCCACGGCTCAAAATAGAAAGCGTGAATGTTACACACGGAACATACAACAATGGCACATGGTACCTTGGAGACAACTATTACGGAGTAGCAAGCGCAACATTCTACTGCCTCGTAAACGGAACCGGAACACTCACAGGACAATTCTTCCTACGAGCCGACAACGACGAAAACAGAACAAACAACTACGCAAGAATAGACATCCAAGTACCATTCACAGACCTGAAATCAACGGCAAGAGTACCAGGTAGTCTAGCACCAGGGCAGGTGTTCAATTATACTGTCACGGTTGTGAATATGGGAGTGGAAAACGCAACCAACACAAAAATGCAAATAAACCTACCCAACAACATAGAATACCAATCCTACACAGCCACCAAAGGAACATTCAACCCACAAACAGGAATCTGGACAATTGGAACATTAGCATACGACAACGACGACAACGAAAGCGATAACCCACTCGGAGAAAACGCAACACTCACCTTGACCTTGAAGGTTAAACCAGACGCCACTGCAGGCACATACAACATCACAACCCAAACAACCTGTGACTTAAGCTTGCTCAGCGTATTCCAGGCCAGCCCAACTACTGCGCTCAGAATCACCGA
>JACIWB010000031.1 GCA_014361245.1 Thermoplasmatales archaeon
ATTTATCTCTAAAACTTTCCTTTCCTGGATGATGTGCTCTTTTATTCCACTTCCATACAGTTTTTCTGCTTATTCCAAGAAATTCAGCAATTTCTTTTGTTTTCTTTCCTGCCTTCTTTGCCATAACCATTATTCTCCTCATTTCTGGAGTAACATGTGACATTTCCCATTCCCTCCTATAAAGAATGGGAAATTGGTTTAAGAAATGTTACTGATCTGTGTTTACTTTACATTTCCAAAAAAAATATATATCGTCTCTATTTAATTTTTAAATGCTTAAAAATCTTGGAGAGGCGTTAAGAGGTGCTTTTCGCAAAATAGCAAATGCTCCATTTGTTGATAAGGAGCTGATTCAGGAAGTTGTGAGGGATATACAGCGTGCCCTTATTTCTGGAGATGTGAATGTAAAACTTGTGCTTGAAATTTCAAAAAGAATAGAAAAAAGAGCACTTGAAGAAAAACCACTTCCAGGGATGAGCAGCAGAGACCATGTTATAAAAATTTTATATGAGGAAATTTCTTCAATTCTTGGAAAAGGAAGGGAATTGCCCCTTAAAAAGCAGAAAATAATGATGGTTGGATTATATGGGCAGGGTAAAACAACAACTTGTGGAAAAATTGCGAAATATTTTCAGAAAAGAGGGCTTAAAGTTGCGATGATTGCTGCAGATGTTCATCGCCCTGCAGCCTATGAGCAATTAAAGCAGATTGGAGAAAAAATAGGTGTGCCGGTTCTTGGGGGCGAGGATGCCATAAATGTTGTAAAGAAGGGCATGGAAAATTTTGCAAAATATGATGTAATTATAGTTGATACCGCGGGAAGACATGCTCTTGAGAAGGAGCTAATTGAAGAAATGAAGGAAATATCAAATGTTTTCAATCCAGACGAAAAAATTCTTGTAATGGATGCCTCAATTGGCCAGCAGGCGGGCAAGCAGGCAAAGGCATTCAATGATGCAATAGGAATAACTGGGGTAATTCTCACAAAAATGGACGGCTCCGCAAAGGGAGGGGGCGCCCTCTCTGCAGTTGCTGAAACAGGTGCACCAATCATTTATATAGGGACTGGAGAGCAGCTTGATGATTTTGAGAAGTTTGATGCAAAGCGCTTTCTTTCTCGCCTGCTGGGGATGGGCGACCTGCTAACACTTATTGAAAAAGTTGAGGAAGTTGCGGAAGAAAAAGAGATTGGGAAGACGGCAAAAAAAATAATGAGCGGGAAATTTACCCTTCTCGATATGTATGAGCAGATGGAAATCGTTACAAAAATGGGTCCTTTCCAGAAAATTGCTGATTTGTTGCCTTTTGGAAGGACATTCAAGGATGAGGAAATAATTGCAACTCAGGAAAAGCTAAAAAAATTCAAGGTTATAATGGATTCAATGACCAAAAAGGAACTTGAAGAGCCATCAATAATAAATTCTTCCAGAATAAAAAGAATTGCAAGAGGGGCAGGTGTGGAGCAGAAAGATGTAAAGGAATTGATTCGCCAGTATAATATTTCAAAGAAGATGATGAAAAGTTTATCAAATAAAAAAATGCAGGCGAAATTACTCCGCCAGCTGGGAATGAAAATGTAAATATATATCCATTTTATATTTATGGCGATACTCCAGGTTGCTCTTGATTTTGTTGATTTGCGTCGTGCAATAAAGGTTGCAGAAGAAAGTGTTGCTGGTGGAGCGGACTGGCTTGAAATAGGCACACCTCTTATAAAATCTGAAGGAATACATGTGATAAAGAATTTTAAAAATTTTGGAAAAAAAATTGTTGCTGATATGAAAACAATGGATGTTGGGGATATTGAAGCGGAGATGGCATCCAAGGCGGGGGCTGATGTAATATGCGTTCTTGGTGTAGCAAGTGATGAAACAATAAGAGAAGTTGTGAAGTCAGCAAGGAAATATGGAATTGAAGTTATGGTTGATATGATAGGTGTAAAAAATTTGACTGAAAGAGTAAAAAAGGTTGAAAAAATAGGCGTTGACTATATATGCATTCATACTTCCATCGATGAGCAGATGGCTGGAAAAAATCCCTTTTTTCAACTTGAAGAAGTTTCAAAGATATGTAGCTTACCGTTAGCTGTTGCTGGAGGAATAAATGCTGAAAATGCAGGAATTGCAGTGGAAGAAGGAGCGAGCATAGTTATAGTTGGGGGGGCAATAATAAAGGCGGAAGATGCAAAAAAGGCTACTGAAGATATTAAAAAAGCAATTGAAGGAAAAAAAATAAAGAGCGAGCTTTTCAAAAAATATAGCAAGGAAGAAATAAGGGAAGCGCTGGTGAAGGTATCTACATGCAATATATGCGATGCAATGCATAACAAGGGTGCGATGCATGATATAATCCCTCTGAGAAAGGGTTATAAAATGGTTGGCAGAGCATTAACAGTAAAAACAATGGATGGAGATTGGGCGAAGGTGGTGGAGGCGATAGATGTTGCCGAAAAAGGAGATGTTATTGTGGTGCAGGCGGGCGAAGGAAAGCGGGCGGTATGGGGTGAGCTTGCCACTTTAAGCGCAACTCGCAAGGGGATTGCAGGCGTTGTTATAGATGGTGCAATAAGAGATGTGCATGAAATAGCCAAAACAGATTTTCCAGTTTTTTGTAGAAAAATTGTTGCTGAGGCTGGTGAGCCAAAAGGATATGGAGAGATAGGTTGCGAGATAATATGCGGCGGGCAGGTTGTAAGAAAAGGGGACTGGATTGTAGGGGATGATAATGGTGTTGTTGTTGTGCCAAGAGAAGAGGAGCAGGAGATTGCAAATAGAGCAATAAATGTGATGGAAAGAGAGAACAGGATAAGGGAAGAAATAAAGAAGGGAAGCAGTCTTGGAAAAGTTCTTGAATTAAAAAAATGGGAGAAGAGCGCCGGCGACCGGATTTGAACCGGTGACCACCCGGTTAACAGCCGGGTGCTCCTCCAGACTAAGCTACGCCGGCTCACTAAAAGAAATGCAGAAGATATAAAAAAATTCTTCGCCAAAAAATATTTTTCCTGTTTTTGTTTAACATTGTGAAGAAAATAAAGGTAATTGCTGATTTAATAAGGGCTGATCATGGCATAATGCTTGGATTAGCTGTTGTCATAGGGTTTGTTATATCTGCTAAAGGATTCTTTTTCAGTGAGAAAATTATTTATTCATTCCTTACTGCATTTTTTCTTGAAGCGGGGACATTTGCACTGAATGATTATTTTGACTATGAAGTGGATAAAAAAAATAAGAGGATGGACAGACCTCTTGTAAGAGGAGATATAAAGCCAAAAACTGCATTACTCATTTATTTCATTGCTTCTCCTGTTGGAATTTTCTTTAGTCTTCTCGTAAATAAAATATGCTTTTTGATAGCTTTGGCAAATTTAATAATTGCAACATTTTATGATGTAAAATTTAAAGAAGTAAAAGTTATTGGAAATTTCTATATTGCTTTTATAATGTCAATACCATTTATTTTTGGTGCTCTTGCATATTCAGAAGAAATTTCTAAAATAATAATTTTCTTTTCGGTTCTTGCATTTCTATCTGGCTTAGGAAGGGAAATAATGAAAGACATAATGGATTTTTATGGGGATATGGAAAGAAATACAAAATCATTCCCTCTTTATATAGGAGAAAAAGCATCTCGCTACCTTTCATCCCTTCTCTTCATCTCTTCCTCATTTGTTGCATTCATACCATTTTTTATAGAAATAGAAGCTTCATATTATCTCAATCCCTTATTCTTCCTATTACTCTGCTTTTCTTCTTTCCTTTTCATTTATTCTTCCTACTTTCTTATAAAGGGAGAAGAAATTTCCAAATCAAGGAAATTAACCCTTTTTGCAATATTTTTTGGCTTGCTGGCATTCCTTGCTGGCATGCTAAGGTTTAATATGTGTTCCTGTCCTCCCATTTAATGCATCCCATGCTTTTTCAATTGATGTAATTATTGCCTCCTTGCCACCATTCCTTACAAAATTTATCCCCGCCTCTATTTTTGGTCCCATCGAGCCAGGTGGAAAATGTCCTTCGTTGTAATATTCTTCAATTTCATCAGCATTAATTTCTTCTATTCTTTTCTGGTTTTTATTCTTGTAATTGATAAATACATGCTCAACATCTGTAAGGATTAAAAGAGTTTCTGCCTCAATTTCATTTGCAAGTTTTTGGGATGCCAAATCTTTATCGACGACCGCATCCACTCCATAAAGCACACCATTTTTCTCAACGACAGGTATTCCTCCCCCGCCCGCTGCAATAACAACGGTATTCCCCTCAATTAATTTCTTAATCGCGCCCGCCTCAACTATCGAAATTGGTTTTGGAGAGGGAACAAGAATACGCCAGCCGCTGCCGTATTTTCCCACCCTATAAATTTTTTTAATTTCCTCTATTTCATCATCTGAATAAACTGGCCCTATTGGCTTTGTTGGGTTTAAAAATTCACTGTCATTTTCGCTAACTATTACTTGAGTTATTAATGTTACAACCTCTCTACCAATTTTATTAATTTTAAATTCATTAAGCAAACTTTGTTGAATAAGGTAGCCAATCTGCCCTTGAGTTAATGCAACGCAAGCGTGCAATGGCATTGATTTTTTTGCAATTTTCTGCTGTAAAAGCAACTCTCCCACCTGCGGGCCATTTCCATGGGTTATTGCTATTTCCCACCCGTTCTTAATCATTTTTGCTATGCATCTTGCAGTGTTTCTTGTTGCTTCAATCTGTTTTTCAAAATTTACTTTTCTATCCTTACCAGTTAATGCATTCCCTCCAAGGGCAACGACTGCTTTCATGAAGTTTATATTTATATCCTATATAAATGATTACTTTTTTAAAATCTCTGCCAGCTTCTCAATATCCTCTTCAAATTCCTCAAGCAAAAGCGGGTTGTATATGCAGGCTGCTGGATGGAATGTTGGAAAAATTATTATTTTGTGCAGGGGGGATGAAAAAATTTTGCCGTGTATCCTGCTTATTGCCTCTTCCTTAAAACCGAAAAATTTAAATATTGTTTTCGTGCTGAAATTTCCAAGTGTGGCTATTATCTCTGGACTTATAATTTCTATTTGCCTCATTAAATATGCAGAGCATTTTTTTACCTCATCTTCATATGGTGCCCTATTATTTGGAGGATGGCACTTGACAACATTTGTTATATAAACTTCTTGCCTCCTTATCCCATTTTTTTCAAGGTTTTTATTCAGTATTTTTCCAGCGTTGCCAACAAAGGGGCGCCCCTCTTCGTCTTCATTTCTGCCAGGGGCTTCGCCAACCAGCATTAGTTTCGCTTTATAATTTCCTTCTCCTGGAACCGCATTTTTCCTTCCCTCCCATAACCTGCATTTCTTGCAATTTTTTATTTCTTCTTCAATTTTTTTTATTTCCATTTTCTTCTTTCCTTTATTTCTTCTATATATGGATACCTTTTTTTATTTCCGCAGTTAAGGCATGTTAAAACAACCTTTCTTTTTTTAAGTCTTATCCTGCAATTTTTGCCTGGCACAAGATAAGAGAGACATTTTTTACAATATCTAAGCCTGTAAACTCTCGGAATTCTCACAAGATATTTCATTGAAATTTTTCTTGCAATTTCAACATATCTCCTGCATAACTCCATTCTATTTTCCTTTGCCATTTTTTCCGCCTCACTAAAAAGGCGATGTATTCTTTCAATTGCGATTCTTTGTCTTTCTCTCACATTTTGAAAGAAAAGAGAATACTTAAATTTTTATCGCTTATTAATTTGCAGAGTTTAACATAAAAATGCAAAATTTTTCCTTATCTTATAAAACCAAAATTTATACCATTAAATATATATCTTGCTAATTAATCCACATCCATGATTTCAGTATCAGACAGGGTAAAAAATATATCCTATGCAATAAGAGAAGTGGTTGTTTATGCCCGCCAGCTTGAAAAGAAGGGCATAAAAGTGCTGAATATGAACATTGGTGATCCTATAGCATATGATTTTGATACACCTCAGCATATAAAGGATGCTTTATATAAAGCATCAATGAACAAATATAATGGCTACGCCCCTTCAGAAGGATACGAAGAGCTGAGAGAAGAGATTGCGAAAAGAGAAAAAAGAAGAAATGGAATGAATTATAGTATAGATGACATATGTATAACTACAGGGGTGACTGAGGGATTGCAGATTTTTCTTTCCGCCTGCCTTAATGGGGGCGATGAGCTTCTTGTTCCTGGCCCGACATATCCTCCGTATAATTTAATTACATCTTTTAATGGAGCAAAACCGATTCCTTATGCAACAATTGAAGAAAATGACTGGCAGCCTGATGTTGATGATATAAGGAAAAAGATAAATGAAAAGACAAAGGGAATTGTTATTATAAATCCAAACAATCCAACAGGAGCATTGTATCCAGAAAGGACAGTAAAGGAGATAATTGATATCGCTGGTGAGCATAATATACTTGTCGTTTCAGATGAAATATATGATGATATAGTTTTTGATGTTCCTCATGTTGCAACTGCACGGATTGCAAAAGATATTCCAGTTCTTACCCTTAATGGCTTTTCAAAAGTTTATCTTGTGCCTGGATGGAGAGTTGGATATGCAATCTTTCATAATCCAAATGGTGAGCTTGATGAACTTAAAGATGCTTTCCTGCGAATTGCAAGAGCAAGACTTTGCGCAAACTCTGTTTGCCAGCTTGCAATGGTTGAGGCGCTGAGAGGAAGCCAGAAGCATATAAAGGAAATGGTCGAAAAACTCAGGGAGAGAAGAGATTTTGCCTACAAGAGAATAAATGAGATAGATGGCTTATCGACAAGGAAGCCGCAGGGCGCCTTCTACATATTCCCCAAGATTGAGAAAAATGCGTGGAAAAGCGATAAGGACTTTGTTCTTGATGTTTTAAATGAGATACATGTTCTTTTTGTTCATGGTTCAGGATTTTGCGAGCAATATGGTAGGGGGCATTTCAGGGCTGTAATTCTGTCTCCTATAAAAATGATGGAGGAAGTTTTTAATAGGCTTGAAGCATTTATGAAAAAAAGGTGAAATAAATGAAGGAAATAACAAAAGGAATAATTGCTCTTGTTGTTGTATTGGCAGTAATAGGGGGAGCTTATTGGGCTTATACCTATAAGAAAAGTTATTTAAAGGAAGGAGATTTTGCAGAAATTTACTATATTGGTTATTTCGAAAATGGAACTGTTTTTGCCTCCTCTTTTAATACAACCGTGCCATTTAACACACCATTTGATGAAAAGAATTACAATTTAACCCCTCTAAAAATATATATGGGAAATAGCATTCCTTCAAAATATCCAGAGGGATGGAGCTATGTATCTTTGGGGAACATAAAAGGATGGGAAATTTATAAAATAGAAGGATTATATGAAGCATTAAAAGGAATGAAAAAAGGAGAGGAAAAAACAATTACACTTGAGCCAGTTAATGCATTTAAAAATAAGGTTACAAATGGAACAATTTTTAATTCATCTCTTGTTTTTGGATTCAATGCAACTTTTAAAATTTCCAATATAAATGATGAGAACGATACCGTTGATATAGAATGGATGCCAGAAGCGGGAATGAAATTCACATTTCCAGATTATCCACACTTGCTATGGGAAAACTGCACAGAGGTTGTTTCCTATAATGAGACAACTGTAATATTGAGAACAACACCCGATAAGCTCGATAATTTAACTCTTTATCCTTGGTGGGAAAATGCAAGTGTAGCAACTTATAATGAAACAAACATAATGATAACAACCAATCCCCCATTAGGAAACTTTACCGCTGTTATATATGGAATGGAAATAAATGGAAGTGTTATAAATATAACAGATGAAAAAATATATCTTGAATTTTATTATGGTGGGCAGATATTCAGCGAGGAAATAAATAGAACAGAAATATTCAACAGAACCGCAGAATTCCCAAAAGTTTTTGAAGAAGTTCAAAAAGTGCAAGTTGAAGAAGAATTGATCGGAAATGGATATAGCTTTCATGAACTTGCAGGTGAGAAGGTTATATTCAGATTAAAATTGATAAATGTCTATAAAACCAGTTGATTTCTAATCTCTTCTTCGAAAGCGGAAAGGAATTCATTCTCCATTCCCTTTGGGATGATTGCGCCCGCCGCACTGCAATGGCCCCCTCCGCCCCCTCCAAGTTTTGAAGCAACTTTATGAATTGATTCTGATAAATTTATTTTTTTCGAGAGAATTGCTGGTAGCCTTGCGGAAATTTTTATTCCATCGTTTGTCTCTGCGAAACCTATGAGAGGGGATTTTATTTCTTCTTCCTTTATAATTAGCCCCGCCACAGTTCCAACCAAATTTTCATTTATTTGCCCATCTCCATGAAAATAAAGAAGTTTTCCATATTCTTCTATTCTACTTTTAGCAAAAGAAATGCATTTGCGTAAATTCCTTTTATATTTTTCAAGCATATCTTCCCCTTTTTCAAAATTTCCATTTATGCATATATCAACAGCTAGCTCTGCTTCCCCATTTCTTGCCATTGCATTTAAAATAGTTGTAATATCTCTCAAATCTTTTCCGTCTATTTCATATATTTCCCCGAATATTCTGCTTGTTTGCTCATATGTAAAACCTTTTTCAATCAGTAATTTTATAAGCGAAGAAAGCAATATTTTCTTTTCCTCCCTGCTCATTTCATTCCAACTCTTTTCATAATTTATTCCAATTTTTTTTAAAAATGAAATCACTGCACCTATTCTTTTAAATAATCTGGGAATAGTTGGGTCAGATGAATAAGCAATCATTTTATAAACTGGTTTTTCTCTTCCATAAATCCTTATATCCTTTTTTACCTCAATATTTGATTTAGCAAGCAGTTCTCTATTCATTCCAACAATTCTGCAATGTTTCAAATCCTGCAAATCACCTATTGCGCCAATTATTGCCAAATCAGATGGAAAATCAAAAAAATTGGACGAAATTAAATAGGATAAACCAGCTGCAGATATTTCAAGCTCTCCATCTATTCCATAAATGAAAGGATTTATAGAATTTTCATAAAAATTGCGACTGAAATGATGGTCAGAAATCACGCATGAAATATTTTTTTCAATTATTTCTTCAATATTTCCATTTCCCAAGTCAATAAACCATACAAATTTTTCCTTAATTTCTTCGATTGTTTTTTTATCAAGATAATTAACAAACTTTATTTCATTTTTTATCCCCCTCTGCTCAAGAGCAACTTTTGCAATTGCCGCCCCAGCCACACCATCCGCATCATTATGGCTTAAGATAGTTACCGTATCCTGCTTTTCTATTATCCTTGAAATTTCCATTGCTTTATTCTTTATTCCCATCCCCATGCATGAAATAAAAAGAGATAATAAACTTTACGAAAGATTTGAGGGGACACTCTCAAGAATTTGAAAATTTAAAAAATAAGAAATGCTATACAAACTAATATAATTAGTTAGAAAAAATATTTTTTTCTGGAAAAAGAAAAAGATAGAAATTATGATTGCCATAATTCTTTACTATACAGAATAATGAAGCCCTAGGGAAATGGTATGATAAATTTGCCCAATTATTTACTAATTCAGAAAATAAAGGCGTTGCATGGCAATAGATGCAATAAGATTTGTCAATAGCTTCTTGGTTTATTGCGAGAACAAGCCACTACTTATGATAGAGCTCCATCTATGGATGGGCATTAAAAAACATCCTCAAAGCAGGATGTTTAACTGCATTTTAGCCATTTACAATCTTGGGGTGAGAATTTCTTGAAAGTGCCATTTCTATTCTTAAATAAATTGAAAGCCAAAGCCAAGAAATAAGTTTTCATTATTATATTAGGAAAAAATTTTGCATCAAATAAATCAATTCCTAATCTGTTATTGTCTATTCTTTTTATTTATTTCAGAATTAAAAACACATAAAGGAGAAAATGATGATGCCCTATAAGATATTCAAAAAAATAAATTTTGATACACACTAAACAAGTTTATAAGCATATTTGCTTTTATTCTTGATGAAAGTAGTTCCAGATACAAGTATAATAATAGATGGAAGGCTTAGCGAGTGGATTAAAAGCGGTAAAATTGAAAAAGTAGATGTAATAATTCCAAATGCGGTTTTAAAAGAGCTTGAAAGACAGGCAAATGATGGACTGGAAATAGGAATAAGCGGGTTAAATGAAATTGTTGAACTGCAAAAATTAAGCAAGGAAGGAAAAATATATTTGCACTTTCATGGTGTTAAGGAAGGAGACGCAGATGAGATTATAAGAGAGGTTGCTGAAGAACTACATGCTACTTTATTTACTTCAGATAAAATACAGGCTAAGGTTGCGGAAGCAAAGGGAATAAATGTTTATTATTTACCATCCCTGCATGAGGAAAAGGAGCTTAAAATCCTTAAATATTTTGACGATGAAACAATGAGTGTGCATTTACGCCAGGATTGTAAACCAATTGCAAAAAAGGGAAAGCCGGGAAACTTTAGGATAGTTGAGCTGGGTGAGATTTTAAGTGAAAGAGAGCTTGCAGATATAGCTCATGAAATAATTGAATTTGCGAAAAGGAATTCAGATAGCTTCATTGAAATAGAAAGAAAGCACGCAACAATAGTTCAAATAAAAAATATGAGAATTGCAATACTGAGGCAGCCATTTGTTGATAAATTTGAAATAACCGCAACAAAGCCAATAGTAAAGTTGAGCATAGATGACTATAGCCTTGAAGAAGAACTAAAACAAAGATTGACAGATTATAATCGCGGCGTGCTTGTCTCTGGCCCGCCTGGCTCGGGGAAATCAACTTTTGCACAAGCAATTGCTGAACATCTTTATAGTTTGGGAGCGATTGTAAAAACAATGGAAAATCCACGAGATTTGTGGGTTAGGGATGAAATTGCTCAGTATGCACCGCTTGAGAAAAGCATGGAACTAACTGCTGACATTTTACTTTTACTTCGCCCTGATTTTGTTGTATTTGATGAGGTAAGGAGAAGTAATGACTTCAAAATTTTTGCAGACATGAGACTTGCAGGAATTGGATTAATAGGGGTAACCCACTCAAATCGTGCAATTGATGCTATTCAGCGTTTAATTGGAAGAGTAGAACTTGGAATAATTCCTCAGGTTGTTGATACTGTTATTCATATCTCTGATGGAAAAATAAAGGAAGTTCTTGAGCTTGATTTTACTGTAAAAATTCCTCATGGAATGGAAGAAGCTGATTTGGCTCGTCCGGTCATTGTTGTTCGTGATTTTTATACAAAGAAGGTAATTTATGAAATATATACCTATGGAGAGCAGGTGACTGTTATGCCTGTAAAAGAAAAGAGCATGGAAATTTTTGGAAAGAATGTCGAAAAGGTTATAGCAAAATACATAGATAGCAAATTTAAAGTAGAAATAAATGGAAAAATTGCAAATGTTTATGTTTGCGAAGAAGAAATACCTCATATTATTGGGAAAGGTGGAAAAACAATATCTGAAATTGAGAGAGAGGCAGGAATAAAGATAAGGGTTCATCCACTGATTGAGCAGGAGATAATCCCTGATATAGTTAAAAGGAAAAAAGAGATTATAATTAAAATTGGTAAAGCATATGCGGGAAAGGAAGTAAAAATTTTTATTGATGGAAATGCGATTGATGCAAAGGTTAGCAATAATGGAGAAATAAAATTTAAAAGGCATAGCATTGAGGGAAGAAAGATAGTGGAAGCGATTGCGTCAGGAAATAAAATATATGTTAAAATATGAAAGTAGTAACAAGTGTTTTGATGAATAGGGGAAAAATATTACTGCTTAAAAGAGGAACCAAAGTTAGAACATATAGAGGCAAGTGGGCATGCATCTCTGGCTATCTCGAAGACGATGATCCATTGCATAGAGCAATAAAGGAGATTGAAGAAGAAACAGGAATAAAGCCAAATGAAATAAGACTTTTGAAGAAAGAGGAGGAAATAAAATTTTATGATGAGAATGAAAAAATTTTCTGGCAAGTTTATCCATTTTTATTTGAAACAGATAAAGATGAAATAAAAATTGACTGGGAACATGTTGAATGCAGATGGATTTTTCCCAATGAAATAGATAAATATGATACAGTTCCTAAATTGAAGGAAACGATTAAAAAACTTCTAGGTCAATAACTCCATGTATTATTCCGGGTGCATATGATTTAATTTTTCTGTGCAATAAAATTTCCACTTTCTTATCATTTTTCCTTGAAATTTTCTTTATTCTATCAAAAATTTTATCGGGAAAATCCTCTTTTTTGCATTTCTGATGAAAATGAACAACACCTTCATTATTTAAAATTTTTATTGCATTTTCAAAAAAATCTAAGGAGTTAAGATAACCCATTATCACCCGATTTGCAATGCCAAGAGGAGCAACTTCCCTGCAATCACCGAGCAGCGGATTAACCAAGGAAACAACTTCGTTTAAAATTATATTCTCCTTTAAATAGTGATATGCAACTGGATTTATTTCACATGAAAAAACTTTTGCTTTGCTATATACTGCAACTGGAAGGGTAAAATAGCCAATTCCAGCGAACATATCAACAACTATTTCATCCTTCCTTGCTACTTTTGCCATTCTTATTCTTTCATCAATATTTCCAGAGGAAAACATTATTTTTTTAGCATCTAACTTATACTTTATTCCATTTTCAACATGTATTGTTTCGGTGCTATTTCCATAAACAAGTTTAAAGCACGGTGTTCTTTCCACTCCTTTTATTCCACCAACATCTTCAAGAACTGATTTACATTTAAGCACCTGAGCATAAACTCTCGCAATTTCTTTGTTTCCATTAATTCCCTTCAAAATGAGTATATCTCCTATCTTTTCCCATTTTTTTGGAATATCATCTCTTCCAATCCTGCGCTTAATTTCATCAAAAGGAGTAATATATCTGAATACTGGCTCCTTCTGCTGAATAATTTTATATGGTAGATTTATATCTCTTTTTATGGGAATTTCTACTTCTCCATTCCTCCTTTTAAATTTCCTCCTTTCATCAATCAACCCTTTTTCATAGAGCATGTTCTTGACTTTTTCGGCCTCACTTTTCTTAACAACTAAAGCAAGCATCTTAACGCCATCCTAAATGCCTTAAAAGGATGTTTTATTAAAAAATTTCTCACAAACCCCCAATGATGATCCATGTCCGCATCGCCCACCTCAACTTTTTCAAGAGCTTCATACCTCTGCCATTTCAAAAAAATTTTCCTCAACAACAGGCATCCTCTAAGCTCTTTCCCATATGTTCGCATAAACTCCCTTTCATAGGTAAAAAAATCATCAAAATTTTTCGCAAGTATCTCGCTCGCAAGCAGTCCAGCATACAAGCCGCCCCCGCTTGTTGCTTTCACCTGCCCTGCTGCGTCGCCAACTATTGCGCATTTCTCTTTTGCGAGCTTTTTTATTCCATATGGAATTAGAGCATATCTTTCGTTTTTAACCTCATAACCGACTATTGATTTGAATTCATTGAATTTTTTCTTTAAACCCTTCTCAGTTGTTCCCATGCCTATTCTTAACTCATTTCCAGCTGGTATTATCCATCCAAAGAAGCCAGGAGCAAACTTTCCAAAATATACCTTTACATATTCTTCGTTTCCTTTTGCTAATCCCTGAACCGCATTTATATAATTTATTTTCCCCTTGAATTTTTTTGCAATATTGCTTCTTGCACCATCAGCCCCTATTAAATATTCATATTTCTCATCAATTTTTTTATAATTCAAAAAATATTTAGCTCCCTCGCTCATTGCTTTTTCTGCAAGGCAAACATCAAATGCCTCTCTGTCTATCACATATGCATATGTTTTATCTCCCCCAATAAAAATTTCCTTTCCACTTGGAAGAAAAATTTCCGCCCCTTTTATTTCATTAATAACCGCTTCTTTACAGAATTTTGTTACCCTATGGCTTACGAGCCCCCCGCAAACTTTTTTCCCTATTTCCTTATTTTTTTCATATACCACTACTTTATAACCCTTTTTTGAAAGAAGCCATGCAGTTGCATTACCTGTTGCTCCAGCTCCTAATACTGCAACATCGAAACGCATTGTATTTAAATCCATTGCATATTTAATATTAATGTCAAAGAAATTGGATTATATTGCAAGATTTGTAATTGATTCAGAGGGGAATAGGATAGGAGAAAGCATCTCTGTATATAAGGACTTACTTATAATAAGGAAGGAAAATGAATTCTATGCAATACCGTTTCGCCACATTGAAAAAAAAGATGAAACTATTATTGTAAGGGGAGTAATTGAGTGGGGAAATGCAAAGAAGCTTGCAGAGGAATGGAAAAATGCTCAAAATGGTTATAGTGGTAAATAAAGTAGAAATGTCTCCTGGAAAGATGGCGGCTCAGGTGGCCCATGCAGCGGTTGATTGCACAATCAGAGCATGGAAAAAAGATAAGAAAAAGGTAAAAAAGTGGATTGAAGAGGGGCAGAAAAAGGTTGTTCTTGAAGCAAGTGAGGAAGAAATTCTTGAATTGCAGAAAAAAGCAAGCAGGGAAAAAATTTTCAACTCACTTATAAGGGATGCTGGCTTAACTGAGCTTGAAGAAGGAACGCTCACTGCTTTGGCAATCGGCCCAGATGATGAGGATAAGATAGATAAAATAACAGGGCATCTTCCATTAAAATGAAAAAGGAGATAAGAATAGTTGGGATAGATGACATGCCATTTTCATTTAAAGAAAAGCATACTGACATCGTTGGCGCAGTTATGCGTGGGGGAAAATATCTGGAGGGTATTTTAAAAACAACAATAGAGGTTGATGGAAAAGATGCAACAGATAAAATAACAGGCATGATTGAGGGAAGCAGGCACAGGGGGCAGATAAAGATAATCATGATAAATGGGATTGCTCTCGGCGGCTTCAATGTAGTTGATTGCGAAAAAATATTTCTCGCTACCCATATCCCTGTTATTACAATTGCAAGAAAAAAGCCAAATCTTTGGAAAATAGAAGAAGCGCTGAAGAAGCATTTTGATGACTGGAAAGAAAGAATTGAATTAATAAATAAAGGAGAAACAGAGGAAATTAAGTTAAAGTATCCAGTTTATATAAAATATTTTGGAATTGAAAGAAATTTTGCAATAGATGCGATAAAATTATCTATTGTGAGAGGAGCGATCCCGGAGCCAATAAGAGTTGCTCATTTAGTAGCAACTGGAATAAAAAAGGGAGAATCAAGGGGGAGATGCTGATTTTATTGCTTCTATTATTTCTTTAATTTTTTCAATTTTTTCTTCAGCAAGTGTGCCAGTTACAATTACATTTGCTCCCGCTTCTATTTTTTTTCTTGCCTGTTCGGGAGTTTTTATACCTCCTCCCACTATCAAAGGAATTTTTACAAATTTTCTTATTTCCTTTATCATTTCATCCGGCACCGGCTTTTCTGCATTTGAACCAGCATCAAGATACACGCAGTCCATTCCCATGCATTCAGCATAAGCTGCGTATCTTACCGCTTTTTCATGGTCATTCTCGCCTACTCTATCAAGCATTGTTTTTGTTTCAACTGTTGTTGGTTTGCTGCTCGTGCTTATAACCATATAACCCATCGGAATTGGCTTTAAACCAATTTTCTTTACGATTATTCCTCCTCTTAGTTGTTCCCCTCTAAAATGTTCATACAGCAATGAGTTCATAAATTCCATGAAAAAAATATAATCTGCATTTTCAACTATGCTATCTGCAGAATTTGGAAATATTATCACTGGCAAATTGCAATTATTTTTTATTTTCTCAACACATTCTTTTATATCCTCTCTTTTTGCGGTTGAGCCGCCGACCATTATTGCATCGCTTCCATATCTCGAGCAAATTTTTGCCATTTCACCCGCTTTCTGTGGGCTTTGCTTATCTGGATCGATGAGAGTAAAATGCATTTTTCCCTGTCTCATTTTTTCAATCATCAAAAAGAGAATTTATTGCAATCTTTAAACTTTTTCTTTTAAAAATTTAGCAGAATATATATACAAAGAAAAAATTAAGGCGAGAGGAGCGAGGCGGAGGCAAGGGGGAGAGTAAAAAAAGTGTCACCTCACTCCTCTCTTTGCCTATATTTTATAGTTTTTTTCCTATTATAAATAGGAAAAGTTCTATATAAATTTTTCGGCAATTTTGGGGTTGTCGATTAATCAAAAAATTAATGTACCCAAATTAGATTACTATTAAAGGGGATGGGAAAATGAAGAAAGAAGGTTATTGGAAGAAATATAACAAAAAATTTAGTGATTTTGATGTTAAG
>JACIWB010000032.1 GCA_014361245.1 Thermoplasmatales archaeon
GAAGAAATAAAAACAAACTTGTTCTTCATTCCAAATGGTAACAAATATAAAGAAAATTGGAAAAATTTCGATGTTTTCTGCACAAACATTGAAATTGATGAATCAAATATTCTTAGTCTCGCAGATCTATATAGGAGAAGATGGAACATAGAAAATTTTTATAGAGATGCTCAAGAGAATTTTATGATAAAAACGAAGACAGAGAATCCTATTATAAGGTTTTTCTTTTTCATATTTTCTGCTATCCTTTATAATCTGTGGTACTTTATAAGAGAATTTATTTCTATAATAGCTGAAAAGTGGAAAGATTCTATTCTTGATTTAATAAAGCAAAGAAAAGTTCTATGTAATATCAATTGTGCTAAAAGAATCGATGAAAAAATCATCAAAATTTTTTAATAATTTATCTCGAAAGTTATAGGACTATCTTTCGCTAATATTTTTATAGAGAAGAAATTATTTTTTGATTTTTTGTTTTCAGAACAATTAAATTAAATTGATAAAAAATTTTTTATTTTTTTTGCAAAAAATTTGATTGCAAAAATCAAAATCTAACACAACATTCGGAAATACTGCATGTCGGGTCCGTAGAACAAAAGAAAAAGATTAAATTTCTTTAATTCTAAAAGGAGGGAATGGGATGAACTGGAAAGAAAGAAAATGGAATTAAATAGAAAAATATTAGCTTTGCCACAACTGAGAAATGCAAATCATTTTCTTTTGAGGATTTAACAAAAAATATTTCATTCAAGATTTAAAACAATATCTGAAAAACATAATAGCAATTAATCTTACGATATCACTCTGTGCAATAAAGTAATTTAAAAATTTCACAAATTCCAGAGATGTTTGTTCTACAACCTCCTTGATACCAAAAATATTAAAATACCTTTTTATTTGCTGGATGATTGCTATGGCGGAATTTAAGGTTGTAATAAGTGACGGAGCAAAAAGCTGGCAGATAGTGGTTGATGGACATCATGCAAATTCTCTGGTAGGTAAAAAAATTGGCGAGGAAGTTGATGGGATATTTGTTTCACTGCCAGGCTATAAACTACAAATTACGGGAGGCTCAGATAAAGATGGATTTCCAATGAGAAGTGATTTACCGGGTATGGGGAGAAGGAAAATATTAACAGCAAAAGGCAAGGGATTTAAACCAGATGATGAAGGAGTTAGAAAAAGGTTAACTGTTTGCGGAAATACAATAAGCTTAAATACATCTCAGATAAATATGAAAATAATAAAAAAGGGAACAAAGCCAGTTGAGGAATTGCTTAAATCAGCTGGAAAGTTAAAGGAAAAATGAGCCAGCCAGAAGTAAATATTGGGATGGTGGGGCATGTTGACCACGGCAAAACTACTCTAACGCAGGCATTAACTGGTAAATGGACAGATGAGCATTCTGAAGAGATAAAAAGAGGAATTTCAATAAAACTCGGTTACGCAGACACTTCTTTTTATAAATGTCCCAACTGTGAGGAGCCAGAATGCTATTCAACAAAACCAGTTTGTAAGCATTGCGGGGCAGAAACAGAATTTTTAAGAAAGGTTTCTTTTGTTGATGCCCCTGGGCATGAAACTCTCATGGCGGTTGTTATATCTGGCGCCGCCATCATGGATGGCGCATTGCTTCTTGTTGCTGCGAATGAAAAATGTCCTCAGCCACAGACGGAAGAGCATTTGATGGCACTTGATATTGTTGGGGCGAAAAATGTAATAATTGTGCAGAATAAGATTGATCTCGTTGGGAAAGAAGGGGCGATGAAAAATTATGGCGAGATTGTTGATTTTGTGAAGAATACAATAGCGAGCGGTTCTCCAATAGTCCCAGTATCAGCACATCATGAAACGAATCTTGATGTCCTCATTATGGCGATAGAAGAATTTATCCCCACACCTCCGAGAGATAGAAATAAGCCACCACTGATGTATTCAGCAAGGAGTTTTGATGTGAATAGGCCTGGAACAAAACCATCTGATTTAAAAGGGGGAGTTATAGGTGGTTCGCTGAAGCAGGGTGTGCTGAAGGTAGGGGATGAAATTGAAATAAGGCCTGGAATAAAAGTAGAGAGCCATGGAAAAACAACATATGAGCCAATTTTTACAGAAGTTGCATCAATAATGGCGGGTGGAGAATTTGTTGATGAGGCTTACCCGGGTGGGCTGCTTGCGGTGGGAACATATCTTGACCCCTCTTTTACTAAGGGTGACGGGCTTGCTGGAAAAGTTGTTGGAAAAAATCTTCCGCCTGTTTTTTATGAGCTTTGTATGGATTTGCATGTCATCGAAAGGGTGGAGGGCAAGGATTTAGGGAGAATAAGGAGTAATGAATCACTTATGCTTACCGTGGGAACTGCAACAACAGTTGGTGTGCCAAAAAATATAAAAAAGGACTATATGGAAGTGGATTTAAAAATTCCAGTGTGTGCTGAAAGCGGACAGAGGGTTGCTATTTCCCGCAATATAGGAGGGAGATGGCATCTATATGGCTATGGTGAAATAAAATGAGGGCAGTAGTTTTGGATACAAACGCCCTTATGATGCCATACCAATTTGATATAAATATTGAAAAAGAACTTACTCGTCTTTTAGGGGTTTGTAGAATAATTGTCCCAGGAAGTGTTGTTGAGGAAATTGAAAAGCTTGCTGAGAAAGGTGGCGAAACAGGGAGGGCTGCTCAGCTAGCTCTTAGTATAATAAAGAAAAGATGTTTCAGGGTTGTTGAGACAGAAAAAAAGGGGGATGACGGAGTTATTGAGACCGCTATTAAAACAGAGGCGGCAATTTTAACAAATGATAAGGAATTGAAGAAAAAGGCAAAGGAAATGCGTCTCTGTGTGATATATTTAAGAGAAGGGGAAAAACTTGAAATGGAGGAAGTGCCATAATGAAATATGGAGAAAAAGAAATAAAAAAGGCAAAAATTGAATTGTGGGAAAATCCATTTCCAGATAAAAATTATTTTGTTGAAATAAATTTTTCAGAATTTACTTCCCTTTGCCCTCGTTCAGGCTATCCTGATTTTGCAACAATAAAGATAAGATATATTCCAGATAAATATATAGTTGAGCTAAAATCGCTTAAACTTTATCTCAATTCATATCGCTATAAATATGTGACGCATGAAGAAGCAACAAATAGGATTTATAAGGATTTAAGCGATGCACTGAAGCCAAGATTTATTGAAGTTATAGGCGATTTCAATTTAAGAGGAGGAATAAAAACAACTGTTAGGGTGGCATCGGATACATGCTAACATGTCTCCATAGTAAAATTTATATAAACTTTTTTTATATAAATTTGGAGGCTGAAAAATGAAAGGAAAAAGAATAGTAATAAGCGTTTGCGTTGTGTTAGTGCTTCTTATGAGCTCTATAACAATACCATATACAGGGGCTGAAGCACCGAAAATAACAAAAGATGAAAAAGTAAAACAGCCGATAAGAATGAAATTTGATTTTATAAGGCCACAGTTAAATCAGGTGATGCTTGCTGGAGAAACATATGCAAGCATTGGTATGGGATTGCCTACTATAGGAAATGCTGGGGAGCCAGAAATACCAGTAAAGCCAGTAAATGTATTACTTCCATATGGAGCTGAACTAAAGGAAATAAAAGTTATTGCAGGTGAGCCAATTTTGATTGGAAAAGCTGAAATTGTTCCAAAGCAAAGACCTGTTCCAATTGGAAGCGATGAAATTCCAGAAATAGAAAAAGATGAGGAAATATACAAATCAAGCGAGGTATATCCTGGCTATCTATACAAGGAAGTAACAACTCAATATTTCAGGGGCTTTCCAATAGTTACAATAAATCTATATCCACTTCAGTGGAACCCATCAACTCAGGAGCTATATTTATACCCAAATATGGAACTTGTTGTTGAATTGAAGGATGGGCAGGTAAATGAGCTATTCAGAGGAACAGAAATTGATAGGCAGGAAGTTATAAAAATGGTTGATAACCCAAGAGAAGTTTTAACATATCCTCTCAATCCAAGTCATTCATGTGAATATGTTATTATAACAAATGAAGCATTGAAGAATGCACCAGGCCCATATAATTTCCAGGCATTGGCAAATTCAAAGATTGCAAAAGGAATGAATGCAACAATTGTAACTGTTGAATGGATATATTCAAACTTTGGTGGAGTGGATAATCCAGAAAAAATAAGGAATTTCATAAGATGGGCATATCAGGAATGGCATACTCAATATGTATTGCTTGGAGGAGATATAAGCGTCGTTCCTTATAGAGGATTATATGTGCAGGCGTATGCAGGAGGAGATACTGACTATGATATGGAATCAGATTTATACTTTGCATGTCTGGATGGAAGTTATAATAGCGATGGCGATAGCTACTGGGGAGAGCCAACTGATGGAGAAGGAGGAAAGGATGTTGATTTAAGGGCTGAAGTTTATGTGGGCAGGGCACCAGTAGAAAATGCAACAGAGCTTTCAAACTTTGTAAGAAAAACACTTGAATATGACAGCTCACAGGATCCGTATCTGAATAAAGTATTGCTTTGCTCGGAATATCTTGGTTTTGGAGGAATTGCAAATTATGGCTCGAGTTATAAAGAGGAAATGAGAAATGGCTCAAATGCAAATGGCTACTATACAGTTGGTATTCCAGGAGATGAATACACTATTTTAGCATTGCATGACAATGCAACATATGAATGGACGGTGAATGAGCTGGCAAATATAATAAACAGCGGTATTCATATAATAAACCATTTAGGACATGCAAACTATTATGCGGTAATGAGATTTTATTATCAGCCGCCTTCCCAAGACGATGTTGAGCTATTGAATAATACAAAGTATTTCTTTGCATATTCACAGGGATGTATCGCTGGTGCTTTTGCTACTACAACCCAGGATTGCATAGCGGAGCGCCTTGTTACAGATGACCATGGAGCATTTGCAGTTATAATGAATGCAAACTATGGATGGGGAGTTTATATGAGCACAGATGGGCCAAGCCAGGCATATGATAGAGAATTCTTTGATGCGGTATATGGAGAAAATATAAGAGAGATAGGAAAGGCAAATCAGGATTCAAAAGAAGATAATTTATATCGCTTGCAAGAAGATTGTATGAGATGGTGCTACTATGAATTAAACCTGCTTGGCGATCCAGAAATTGCCTTCAAGCCAGGAACAACACATAACGATGATGTAAGGACAAAAAGCATAAATGAGCCAACAAATGGAGAAATTATTGGAACAGGAACATATACTGTAAATGCAACAATTGAAAATACAGGGTTGAATGATCAAACCGATTTTAATGTAAATCTTTCAATATATAAATTAACAAAGAATATTCATTTCTTCGATGATATGGAAAGTGGCTCAGCCAACTGGACGGCAGTAGATGGAAACGGCGACGGCCATACTTGGGCAATTTCAACAGCAAGGTATAATAGCCCGACTCATTCATTCAAATGCACAGATGAATCAACATACAGGGCAAATGCAAACGATAGCTTGATTTCAAAGCCAATTGATTTAAGCGGAGTAAATCATGCAATGCTTGAGTTCTGGTACTGGGTAGATGGCCAATTCTATTCTGGGTATAGGGATTACGGAACATTATATCTTAGCGATAATAACGGTTCAACATGGGTTCAGGTAAAAACATATATGCTTTATATTACATTCGGGCAGGTATGGCATGTGCCAATAGAAGCATATGTTAATCTAACAAATCAGGTTAGAATAAAATTCACATTTGTATCAGATGGCTCAACCAACTATGAAGGAATGTACATCGATGATGTAATTGTTTATTCATGGGATGCTGAGCTTGTCCATTATGATGAAAAAACAATAAGCATTGAATCAGGAAAGCAAACATATGTTGAATTTGCTCCTTGGAGTGTAAGCCAGGAAGCTCTTTATGCAATAAATGTAACAACAAAGCTTGTGGGCGATGAATATCCAAAGAATGACTGGCAGAATATAACAGTTGAAGTAAATGATGTAGTTGATGTTGGGGTAGAAGCAATTAATTATCCAGTAGGCAGAGTTAATACCGGCAATCATGCAGTAAATGCAACTGTAAAGAACTTTGGAAATACAGACCAAACAGGTGTAAATGTAAATTGTTCAATATATCAGATAATTCCACCAGGTGCGCCATTATTAAGCGAGGACTTTGAGGGATTAACACCACCAAACTTCAGAACTGGATGGGTTGTTGAAAATACAAATGGAGATACCAAATATTGGGAGACATACAATTCATCAACCTATGCTCATAGTGGATATATATCCGCAAGATATCCATATCACACATCCAACCCTGCAAATGATTGGCTATTTACACCTGGCTTAACCTTAACTGCTGGAACCCAATACAATTTATCATTCTGGTATAGAGCATATTCCAGTAGCTACGCAGAAAGCATGGATGTATGGGTTGGAACAAGCCAGAGCTCAACAGGAATGACTACAAAGTTATGGGACAATCCAAGTATAACAAATACTGTTTATGCACAGGCAAGTATTATATTTACTGTTCCAAGTGATGGAACATATTATATTGGCTTCCATTGCTATAGCGGAGCAAATATGTATTATCTCTATATTGATGATATAATGGTTAATTTAGCTCCTCAATATGCTCTCATTTTTGGAGAAGATAAAACAGTTGATTTAGATGCTGGCGAATTTGAATATGTTGAATTCAGCTCATATAATTTTGCAACAGAGGGATACTATATAATAAATGTTTCAACAAATTTAGCGGGAGATGAAGATACAACAAATGATTATAAGAATATAACGTTGGAGGTAAATGATATATATGACGCTGGAATTAAATCAATTAATTATCCAACAGGAACAATAACAACAACAAAATCACATGCAGTAAACGCAACCGCAAAGAACTACGGAACAGTTCCTCTCAGCAATGTTCCAGTAAATTGCTCAATATATCAACTTGGAACACCTGTATTAAATGAAGGATTTGAATCCACAACATTCCCACCAACTGGATGGACAGCTACTAGCTATTGGTATAGAGGAACATCTTACAAACATAGCGGCGGTGCTGCGGCATACTCATCTTATACATCTGGTCATAAGAATTTAACATCTCCATTAATTTCTCTTGGAAGCGGAAACTATGCTCTTGAATTCTGGTTATTGAAGTATTATAACCCGTCAGCTGGTCAGTATTTCAATGTTTATGTTGGACCAAGCACATCGGGACCATGGACATTATTGCTTGGAATAGATTATTCAGCATTATATGGAATGACTAACTATACATGGTATAGATTTACAGCTGATTTGTCCTCTTATGCTGGTTCAAGTATTGCGATAAGATTTAATCACTACACAAGCACATCATCAGGAAGCTACATATATCTTGACGATGTTATGATATCCTCAAAGACACTTGTCTTTGGAGAAGATAAAACAGTTGATTTAGATGCTGGTGAAGAGAAATATGTTGAATTCAGCCCATGGTCGGTTAGCATAGAAGGATTATATACAATAAATGTAACAACAAAATGGACTTCTCCACCAGATGAAGATACAACAAATGATTATAAAGAAATAACAGTTGAAGTAAATGATATAGTTGATGTTGGCACACCATCAATTAATTATCCAACAGGAATTAAACCAACTGGAAGCTATGCAGTAAATGCAAGCGTTAAGAACTTTGGAAATGTAGATCAAACAAATGTTCCAGTAAATTGCTCAATATATCAACTTGGAACGCCAATATTAAGTGAAGGATTTGAAACAAGCTGGCCACCAGCAGGATGGCAAGTAGTTATAGTAAGTGGCACCACAAACTGGACAAGAAGCACATCATACAAGCATAGTGGAACATATTCAGCATATACATCTTATACCACTGGTGAAAGATACATGGCATCTCCACTAATTTCTCTTGGAAGCGGAAGCTATGCTCTTGAATTCTGGTTGTTAAGATACTATACTGCATATAGTGGTGAATTTGTAAATATAAGCGTTGGACCAAGCCAAACTGGACCATGGACAACATTATTGAGCATTGATTATAATATGCTAAATTCAATGACATCTTCAGTATGGTATAAATTCACTGTTGATTTATCTTCATATGCTGGGCAGAGCATTTCAATAAGATTTAATTATATAGCAACAGGTGGTTCATCAATTTATATTGATGATATTCTTGTATATTCAATGACCTTCCTGTTTGGGGAAGATAAAACAGTAGATTTAAACGCTGGCGAAGAGAAATATGTTGAATTCAGCCCATATAACTTTGCAACAGAAGATGATTATTTAATAGTTGTAAAAACAAATCTTGCAGGAGATGAAAATACAGGAAATGATGCAAAAACAACATTGTTAAATATATGGAACATTGATGATGTTGGAGCAACAGCAATTAATTATCCAGCAGGAACAATTCCATTGCCTCCATCAATTGATGTAAATGCAACAATAAAGAACTTTGGAAATGTTCAGCAATCAAATATTCCTGTAAATTGCTCAATATATAAGATGATTTTAGGAAATGTGCTATTATTCCAGGATTTCGAAGGAGCAGCATGGCCACCAACTGGATGGACAATAGTTGATGGTGGCACACCTGGCACATATCCAGGAACAGATATACCTGCAACATGGACAGACCAGGATCCTGGAAACAGAGGAGCAAAAGGTGGTTGCACTGGCAAGTTTGCAATTGTTGATAGCGATAAATTTGGCTCAGGAACAAAATACATGGATGAACAGCTAATAACCCCAGAATTGAATTTTGCTACAGAGACAGGAGTTATACTTGAGTTTGACCACTATTATTATCATTACACTGGCTCATGGGGAAGAGTTGATATAAGAGTTGGCTCAACATACAATCCGTGGGTAACCATAGCAAACTTCACATCAACAACCTATGGACACATGACATATGATATTTCTTCCTATGCAGCTGGTCAATCAAAAGTATGGATAAGATGGTATTATAATGATAGCGGAGCATGGGCATGGTATTGGGAAATAGACAATATCAAGATTACAAGCAAACCCACATATAAATATGTATTTGGTGACGATGAAATAGCAGCGACATTAACACCTTTACAGCCAGATAGCGAGGAATTTGTTGAATTTGATACATGGTATATAACAAGTGGCTCGGGCAATTATTTAATAAATGTAACAACATTACTTGCGGGAGATGAATTCCCGAGCAACAACTCCACAACAACAATTGTATTCCTGCAAGGTGTGTATGATGCACAGGTTAAATCAATCAATAGACCAATGCCCGGAACATATACAACAGGAACACCATTTAGTGTAAATGCAACAGTAAAGAATGTTGGAGCAGAAAACTTAACAGATGTTAGAGTAAATTGCACAATAAGAAATTCAGCGGATGCAATTGTATTTACAGATGAGCAGATAATTGTAAGCTTAATAACCAATGAAGAAAAGGATGTTGAGTTTGCTCAATGGGTAGCAACAGCTGAAGATACATACAAGATAAATGTAACAACAATTGTATTTGGAGACGCAAATCCAGATGATGATTACAGAGAAATATCAATTGTAATAAATGATATTCCAGATGCAGGAGTTGTTTCAATAAATTATCCAACAGGAACACAATTTACTGGAAGCTATGCAGTTAATGCAACAGTTGCAAACTTTGGAAATGTTCCAATTGGCTCATTTAATGTAAATTGCACAATAAGAAATTCAGCTGGCGATATTGTATTTACAGATGAGAAAACAGTAAGTGGCTTGAATGTTGGACAGCAGGCATATGTAATATTTGCTCCATGGACAGTAAGCATTGAAGACACATATAAGATAAATGTGACAACAATGCTTGTTGGAGATGAAGATAACAGCAACGATTACAACGAAATAACATTGATAATAAATGATATAGATGATGTAGGAGTAACATCAATTAATTATCCACCAGCAATTGCTCCAACAGGCTCACATGCAGTAAATGCAACAATTACAAACTTTGGAAATGTAGATAAGACAAATGTTCCAGTAAATTGCTCAATATATCAACTTGATACATTGCTATTCAGCGAGGGATTTGAAGGAGTAACCGCTCCTTACTTCCCAAGTGGCTGGAAAGTGGAGGATTTGGACGGGGATGGCTATATATCAGGCAGTTATGCATACTACATGTGGGGAACATATAATTATACTTCCTATGCCCATACTGGAAATCTATCAGCAAGATACAATGCTCATTCAACCGTTCCATGTCATGACTGGCTATTTACGCCTGGATTAAGCCTGACAGCCGGAGTAATATATGATTTCACCTTCTGGTATAGAGCATATTCCACAACCTATGACCAGAAGATGAGTGTATGGATTGGAACGACCCAGAGCTCAGCGGGAATGATAGTAAAGTTGTGGGATGATACAAATGTAAGAAATACAACATACAATCAGGCACATGTTGTGTTTGTTGTTCCAAGTGATGGAACATATTACATTGGCTTCTATTCATATGGTCCAGCAAGCTATGGAAACATATATGTTGATGATGTGGCGCTTTATTCATTGAACTTGCTGTTTGGAGAAGATAAAACAGTGAATGTAAATGCTTATAGCTCAGTATATGTTGAATTCAGCTCGTATAACTTTGCAACAGAAGGAGATTATTTAATAGTTGTAAAAACAATAATGGCGGGAGATGAAAACACTGGAAATGATGCAAAATCAATGATGGTAGAGATAAACAATATTGATGATGTTGGAGCAACAGCAATTAATTATCCAACAGGAATTAAATGCACAGGAAGCTATGCAGTAAATGCAAGCGTTAAGAACTTTGGAAATGTTCCGCAAACAAATGTTCCAGTTCATCTTTCAATAATTCAAACTAGCACATTATTAAGCGAGGACTTTGAAGGATTAACCCCACCAAACTTCAGAACAGGATGGGCTATTGAAAATACAAATGGAGATACTAAATACTGGCACACATATAATTCATCAACCTATGCTCACAGCGGATACATAATGGCAAGATATAATTACACGCCTAGCGGAGGAGGTCCTGCAAATGATTGGCTATTTACACCTGGCTTAACCTTAACTGCTGGAACCCAATATATATTATCATTCTGGTATAGAAGTTATTCAGCAACTTCAAATGAAAGCATGGATGTATGGATTGGAACAAGCCAGAGCTCAACAGGAATGACTACAAAGTTATGGGATGAGCCAAATATATTAACAACAACATACAAGAAAGCAAGTATTACATTTACTGTTCCAAGTGATGGAACATATTATATTGGCTTCCATTGTTATAGCCCAGAAAATCACTGGTATCTATATGTTGATGATATTGCTTTATCTTCATCAACCCTGTTGTTTGAAAACGATAAAACAGTTCCGAGCATACCAGCTGGAGGAATAGCATATGTAACATTTGATCCATATAACTTTGCAACAGAAGGAAACTACACAATGATTGTAGAAACACGCTTACCAGGAGACGAAAACAACACAAATAATGCAACACAAGGAACAGTTCAAATATTGGATATAAGAGATGTTGGAGTTAAATCAATAGATTATCCAGTAAATGTTGTAACATTGCTCTATGAAAAATTCGAGGGAACATTCCCACCCGCTGGCTGGACAGTTAAAGAAAATGCAGATGCTGGCGGAAGATGGAAGAGAAACGATGAATGGAGCAACAGACCAAACTATGCAGGTGGAGACGGCTACTGTGCTGATGCAGATAGCGATAGATTTGGCTCTGGTAAGACAATGGACACAGAGCTATGGACGCCACCTATTAGCTTAGCTGGCTATAAATCTGCAACATTAACATTTATGGCATCATATAATGACCTTACTACAACCACACCAAATGATTATGGAGATGTTGATATAAGCACAAATGGTGGAGTAACTTGGACTAATCTGTTACACTGGGACGAAGACCACTCTGCTTATGGACCAGGTGAGCTTGTAACAATTGATTTAACACCATACATTGGAAGCACTATTATAATCAGATGGCATTATTTCGGGCAGTATGACTGGTGGTATGAAATAGACAATGTAACAGTTACAGCAGAAACTCTGTTTGAGCCTGGTAGCTATCCAATTAAGGCAACAGTAAAGAACTATGGAACAACAACAGAAACATTTGATGTCACATGTACAATAGAAAAGTTAGGTGCAGGCGTAAAATTATTGCAAGATGATGTTGAGAGCGGAGAAAATGGATGGACCCATTTCGATGGATATGGAGACCCAACCTATGATTTGTGGCACATAAGCACAAGAAGATATAATAGTGCAGGCCATTCATGGTATTGTGGGGGTGAATCAACTGGACAATATACAAATGATATGTTTGACTGGCTTGTATCTCCAGAAATTGATGCAAGTGGAGCGGTTCAACTGAAATTGAAATGGAGCCACTGGTATGATACTGAAACTAACATTGATGTTGGATATGTATGTGCAAGCCCAGATAATTACACATTCTCCATAATCAAACAATACAGTGGTTCTTCCGGTGGCTGGAAAGATGAAGAAGTGGATATAACACCATACATAAATGCAACAACTGGAAAGATAAATGTCGCATTCATATTCATAAGTGATATCAGTGTTACTCATGAGGGATGGTATGTTGATGACATTGAAATAACAAAAATTGGTGCTGGAGGAGTTATTTATACAGAAACAGTTACGGTATATAACTTGCCAGGAGGAGATGAAAGACAAATAACATTCCCGCCATTTACAGCAGAGCAGAATAGCGTTTATATAATAAATGTAACAACGTTGCTTGTGGGAGATGAAAATCCTGCAAATGATGCAAAGGAAGCAACAATGAGCACATTTAATGAGCCACCTGTTACAACATGCAGTTGCTTTGGCCCACTTGGATGCAACAACTGGTATGTTGGACCAGTTACAATTTATCTATCAGCAACAGATCCAGAAGGGGTTGCATATACAAGATATAGAATAAATGGAGGAGCATGGCAGAATTATACTGGCCCAGTTAGTGTTTCAACTGAAGGATTGTATACAGTTGAATACTATTCAGTAGATACCCTTGGAAGCACTGAAGAAATTAAATCATGTAGCTTTGGTATAGCAACTTCAATGCCAGAGACAACATGCATAATAGAAGGAACAATTGGCATTGATGAATGGTATACAAGCGATGTAACAATTACACTTAAAGCAAATGCATACATATGTGGAGTAAAAGCAACATATTATCGCATAGATGGAGGAGCATGGCAGGAATATACCGGGCCATTTACATATAGCACAGAAGGAACGCATACAATTGAATATTATTCAATAAGCAATGCATGTATTACTGAAACACCAACAAAGATGACATCATTCAAGATAGATAAGACAAGCCCAACAGCAAAAGTTATATATCCAAATGGTGGCGAGGTTTTAGGAGGAACAATAACAATAAGATGGACAGCAAGCGATAACATTGGCATTGCGGGAATTGATTTGCTATACAGCGATGATGCTGGATTAACATGGAATATTATAGCAAGCAATGTTGCAAACACTGGCTCATATAACTGGAATGTAGCTGGCTTGCCATACGGAAGCAACTACATGGTTAAAGTAGTTGCAAAGGATAATGCGGGAAATGTTGCAGTCGATACTTCGGATGGAACATTTACAATAGGAATGCCAAGTCCACCAACAGTAAGCATAGTTAAACCAAGAAATGCCTTGTATATCTTTGATAGGGAAATAATTCCACTGCCAATACCAGTAATAATTGGAGGAATAACAGTTGAAGCAACAGCAAGCTCAAGCATAGGCATTGCAAAAGTAGAATTCTATATAGATGGAGCACTTAAATTCACAGATACAAGCGAGCCATACTCGTGGCTCTGGGATGAAAGGGCAATAGGAACACATGAAATAAAAGTAATTGCCTATGATACCACCGGACAGAAAGCAGAGGACAGAATAAGCGTGTTTATAATAAACTTCTAACCCTCTTCCCTTTTTTAATTTTTAACTTTTCTTTATTTTTCCTTCAATTGGATGAATTGCCCCACATGCCTCGCATTTTAGCATTAAAACCCTGTTTCTTTTAATCATTTTTGTATCCGGTCTCCCGCACTCTCTACATAAAACATATTTTGTTACATATCTTTTTATACATTCCTGAAGTTTTGCTTCAGGTATTTTTCCCTGCAAAACAACTCTATCATTCATCTCCCCAGCTGTTCCTATTTCCTTAAGAATATATGTAAAGATTTGCTTCTTATCTCTATTTACCTTATCGCTTATCTCTCCCAAATTTTTCAAAACAGTTGTATTTCCTTCATAATAAATTATTCCAACAGGCATCTGAAATCTCTCTCTAGCTATAATTTCTTTTGGCAAGCCCTTTATTGCCCTTTCAAGCAATTTTTCATAATTGTATCTATCCATGCTCATGAAGTATTTTTAAATATATAACTTTATTCAAGGGTAGCATGCCTTCTTTTCATGCTTTCTTCATTTTCCCCCTTTCTTGCCATCAGCTCTGCAACAATTGCATCAAGAAAAATCCATGCGCTCGCCTCAAAAATAGTTCCAAGAGGGGCAAGCTCCTTTTTCCTTTCCCTTTCCTTCAGCACAATGACAACATCCCCGAATCTTGCAATATGCGATTCTGGATTTGCGGTTATCGAAATTATCTTTGCCCCCAGCCTGCGTGCGATTTCTGCGGTCATTGCAACAGGTATTGTTTCACCAGAGCCAGAAATAAGAACAACTAAATCATCTTTCTTCACTGGCACAGTTATTGTTTCACCTATCACAAAAGTAGGAAAACCAAGATGCACAAGCCTTATTGCAAATGCCTTGCCCACAAGCCCACTTCTTCCTGCGCCGTAAACAAAAATGTTTTTTGCTTCGAAGAAGTATTTTATCATCCTTTCTATCTTTTCTTCTTCAACGCTTTCAACGATTTTCCTTGCCTCCTCACTTATATATGAAACCGCCTCCTCGAATTTCATTTGAGCATCTCCATTGTTCTTTGAAGCAATATCTGAGTATACATTGCATCATGCTCTATTAAGGGGGATTCAGAAATTATTGTTACATCGTAATCATTTTCAATTATACACTTCATCAACTCAATAATCTGTAAATCCCCTTTCTTTATCGGTGTGTGATATTTTTCTCCTCCTGTATCATATTTCACTCCAGTAACATGTATTAAATAGTGATTCATTTTTAAATCTTCAAGAGCATCAAAAATTTTTTGCATATCACTCTTGCTTTTCAAGCACCCGTTGCCTCGAGCATGTATATGCGCTATATCTATAACAGGCTTTACACCCTTCACACGCTGACAAACCTCTATAATCTCACCCAAGCTTCCAAAAACATCTTTTTTTCCCATCGTTTCTATTCCTATTTCTACTTCTATACCATTCATTTTTGCTTTATCCCTTATTTCTCTTAAATTTCTTACAATTCTTCTCATTGTTTCTTTCTTTGATAGTTTTCCATAAAAACCAAGATGAGTTGTCATTACCCTTGCTCCAAGAAGATGGGCAAGATAAAGGGATTTCTCTATCTTTTCCTTACTCAAATTTACAATTTTTTCATCTCCTGCAAGATTTATATAATATGGGGCATGAACATTTATTTCAACATTGCATTTTTTAGCAACCTTTTTGATTACTTTTGCCTCCTCCTTGCTTAGAAAGGCTCTCGAAAATCTTATTTCAATTGCAGACAAACCAAGACAGCGAGTATAGATTATTCCATCTTTATATGTTCTTTCCTTACAGGAAAGAGGAATGCCCGCAGGCCCAATTCTTATCACAGAATTTATGAAATAATTTTGCATTAATAAAAATTTCGATTAGTTCGGGGTTGTCGAACAAATCAATTCCATTTAACATATTCATAAAGAAAATTATAGGGATAAAAAATAGTCATATATGTCTGGAGGTTATGGCAAATTGCCATTCCAATTACATGTTTCCTTCTCATATCTTCTTTTTTAAATCTGGAAAATAGTAATCTTTTTGTTTCTA
>JACIWB010000033.1 GCA_014361245.1 Thermoplasmatales archaeon
GTAAATGAAGTAGATTTTGAAATGGAAATTTATTCATATGCAATCGCAAGAATGATCGCTGTTGCTTTCGAAAATGATTATGTTTTGCGAAGATATGCTCTTGCTGAAGCAAAAGGGGCATATGAAAAAATGAGGGAAGAAAATGAGGAAACAATATTTGAAATTTTAAAAGAATTTAAAATAGAGCAGGCGGATGGAAAAATACATTTTTCAGATTACTTAAGATACGCTCCAACATGGGATGCAAAATGGAAGCTTGTTAATAGGGAATTAAGCAATGGTTATTTAAAGTTGAATAAGCATGAAATTGCAAGGATTTTGCAGGAAGCAATAAGTAAAAAAATTTATCATGAGCTATCCTATATGCTTGCTCCTCCTGAAGTAAAGAAAATTTTCGGTGATGAAATTAACTCGCTCAAAAATAAAATATCCTTCAAAAAAGAATTCAAGAAAGAGAAAAATATATCAGATTTTCCTCCCTGCATATCAAGCGTAATCTCTTCAATAAACTCTGGAAAAAATGTTCCTCATGTTGCAAGATTTACCCTTGTTGCATTTTTAAATGAAATTGGAATGGATGAAAAAGAAATACTTGCACTTTTCTCAAAATCTCCAGATTTCAATGAAGAAAAAGCTTTATATCAGATACATCATATAACAGGAAAAATATCAAGTACAGTTTATGTTGCCCCCAAATGCTCTACCATAAGGACATGGGGCTTCTGCTTTCCAGATGAAAAATGCAGGGGGGTATTTCATCCATTTATGTATTACAGGAGGAAAAAATGAATTTTTTGAAAAGAAAATTTTTCTCATATTATTTGCACCCGAAAATAATTTTTCCAAATAGAATTGATAGGAGGGAATATGCCTTCATTCCTTTTGACGGGGAAATGCGCCGCCACCTCGCATTTGCATCGAAAGAAAAAATCCTTGAATATTTGAAAAATGAAGTTCCAGCCCATGCTTACTATTCCTCTGCTTACTATTTGCATCCTTCAGCGGAAAGAATGGATGAGAAAAAATGGATGGGTGCAGACCTTATTTTTGATTTAGATGCAGACCATCTTCCAAATGCAAGTCAGATGAGCTATGAGCAATCTCTGGAAGAAGTAAAAAAAGAAGCAAGTAAGCTTTTATCTTTTCTTACAGATGATTTTGGTTTCTCTGAAAATGAAATAGAAATTTATTTCAGTGGTAGCAGGGGATACCATTTTCATGTAAAAAATAGCAGAATTTTATCTCTTGGCAGTCAGGAAAGAAGGGAAATTGTTGATTATGTTACTGGAAGAGGCTTAATAATTGAAAATGTTTTAAAGGAGAGGATTATTCCAAAAGGAAAATTTCAGGATAAAACAATTGAAATTGATATAAAGCCAGGATGGAAAAAAAGATTTGCTCATGCATTAGTAAATTTTTTTAAAGAGATAAAGGCAAAAGAGAAAGAAGAGGCAATAAATGCATTAATTGAAATAGGGAAAAGCAGAAAGGTTGCGGAAGAGCTATATGATTTACTCACTGATGAAAGAATTAAAAGGATAGAAGAAGGAAAAATTGACCAGGCAACATCATTTAAAAAAATAATCAAACCCCTAATGGAAAAAATATTTATTTCATTGCAAAGCGGGGCGGATGAGCCAGTTACTTCTGATATAAAAAGGTTAATACGCCTTCCTGGCTCCCTTCATGGGAAGAGCGGGCTCATGGTTGCGAAAGTTAGTTCAATAGATGATTTCAATCCGCTATGCGATGCGGTTGTTTTTGGAAGCGAGGAAATAGAAGTAAATGTTGTTAAGCCTTTAAGTATAAGAATGATGGAAAATAGCTTTGAGCTTAAGGAAGGGAAGGAAAAACTGCCAGAATATCTTGCTGTTTTTTTAATTGCAAGAGGATTTGCAACTATTTAATTTTCTTCATTTTTTCTCTTGCATAAATAGCTCCAGCTATGACAACTATTACCATAAATATCAATACATAGATTCCATATTTCCCTTCAAATATTTCATTTGGGTACCCCTTTGCTCCAAATAGGAAGTGTCCATCGATATTTTCGCCTTCGAAACTCTGTGGCTTTTCCCATTTGTATTGTGGAGACCATACCTTCAATTTTGGATCTCCAAAATAGCACAAATTCTCCTTTATATCCCACCACCACTGCTTTGTTAAATATCCTATTCCAGTATGAAGTATGCTATCTGAAAATGCCTCACCAACTGTTTTTCCAAGAGCGATATCTCTTGAAAACATTTCAACAGCAAAAGCAGAATACCAGGATGTTTCCCATGGGTCAATAACCTGAAATACAGAGCCATGCCTGACGAGGGTTAAATGCAGGTAAGTATTTGAAATCAGGCAGGAGCCAGCGTTAAAGCCACATGAATGAATATTTTTAAGAGCATTATCAATATCATATCCAGTATAATCAGTCGTTCTCAATCTTCCAAAAATAACAGTTATAATATTTCCATCATAACCCGCTTTTCTGCCAAAAAATGTATTTTTTAATATTGGCGTATCGCTTATTTTTGCAGGAACAATATCAATTCCAAAGAGCTTACTCTGGCTTAAAACATCAGGCTCCTCAGTTGAGCCATCCAAGTAGCCAGGTAAATAAATTTCATATCCCCTCCATGGATTTTCCTCTATTGTTGGCAGGGATATATTTATTCCAGCAAAGCCAGGCATTCCATAAGGATTCCAGAAAGAGATTGCGCCGCCGTCTCCGTGCCATCCATGTGTGCATTCGAGCCACATTATTACTCCGCGATTAAGATTTTCCATTGTTGCCGAGAAATTTGTTGTATATGCAACGCTATATCCTGCTTTTTCTAAATAAAATGGAACAACCTCACTTTCGGTTAAATCTGGCCAGTATGAGCCATATTTTCCATACTTTGCAAGAACATCATTATCTATTGGGTGGTTGGATGGTTCATAATACGGGGTTATTCCGCTTGCACAAGTGTATGTAAATCCCCAGAATTGGCTTGCTCTCTCATTGAAGCGATGAGCATATGTAATCCATGAATTTAAAACAGGATAAACAAATTTTTCTTCTTGGCTTGGCTTTATTATTTCAAGCAATCCATTTGCTTTTCTCCTGCTCTCACTTCCATTTATCAGCATGATTCCATCGCTGTTTAAAGCAGGATTTGCAAATATAACCGCTGGATAAAAGGCACTTCTGCATATCCAATAACTTGCATCAACAGGTGAGCCAAATATTCTTCCAGGATAAGCAGCTCCAACAAATGCCCTGTCCCATGGTGTTCCTATATCAAATTGATCCGCAACAGTTAGCATATATTCTATCTTTCCTGGCTTATCAAATCCAATTTTGCCAAAGAAATCATATGCCTGCTTTGCTGTTAAATACATTGCAGCAACATTTGGCTCCTCATCCCTTATAGCATGCTTCTTCCACCATTCATTATGCCATACAACCGCCATTGAGAGCTCTTCATGCATATCAGTAATTAATAGAGGGCATCCATGGTGCGCCGCCGCATAGCTTGCTGGTCCTATGAAAAGAGCACCTTGCATCTCTCCGCTTGGCTTCAATTCATCTGTTGCCATATATGTCCATGGGTCAAGAGTGGAAATCACTATATCATCTGATTTTGTTCTATTTTTTATCTCGTTATAAATACTTTCCAAGTTGTTGAATTCCTGAATGCTTGCAAACCTGAGGCTTGTTTTTATTCCAGCAATCTCGTTAGCAGTATTTATAAGATATATATTTTTTGCACCGAGCTTTTTAATCGCATCTAAAACGCATGAAGGCAATTCATTTGCTTTTGTATACAGCAATGGAGCATTTAATAGCGAGGCAAGTATTGCTCCTTCTGCAGCGTTAGCCATATAGCTTGCTGTATCTTTACTCATTTTGTTTTCCCATGAATATTTTAGTGTATAGCTTATTTCCTTATCTGTTTCGTTCATCTGCACAATAATTGCCTTATATTTTCCTTCTCCAAGCTGGTCTACTTTTAAGGTTTGTTTTGTATCATTTGAAGAAGAATATGCAATTGGCACATTATTTTCATCAACTATTATCAATCCAAGCCTTGTATTTCCACTCAGCTCAAAAGTTATGTTTCTTGCCATGAAGGGCGCTTCAATCAATTCAACTTCGCAGCCAGGATAAAGAACAATTTCAACATAATAAGGAACCTTTCCAGTAATTGTTGCAACCAATCTCTGGAAAAATGTTCCATATGCATCTCTTAAAATTTTCTTTGTTGGTATATCTGTTATTGCTGCCTTCCACATCCCGCTTGAATATATATATGTAGAGGTCTCCTCATAGGGCCCCCACATAACATTCCAGGTTTCAGAAGCAGCCACCTCCATGAGCTCGCCTTCATAATTGCAATACAACTGCAAATCGGGGTCAGCAGAAGGAAGTGTCACTCCTCCCTGAAGCAACCCCAGCGTGGCAATCGCCATAAAATTCGGCAGCCAGCTGGCGCAGGGCCACCAAAGGTTTGCCTCCAAATACTTATATCCTTCTGGAACATAAAAGCTATTATATTGAGGGGCAAGGCTATCCTGCTTTATCCCTTCAACAGTTATTTCTTTTATTTCTTTTGGTGAGAATTTTCCGCTTATCTGCTCACTTGTTTTATTGCTTTCATATACATATTCTCCAACTATTGCAAGAACCACATCATTGCTGTAACTCCATTCATGAAGCGCTATTTTGCTTGATATATCATATATATCATCGCTATTTATATGGGATACATTTTCTCCCTTCCATGGCTCCTGTTCAACATTTATATAACTAATATCATCCAATTTTCCGCAGTATTTTATCCAGTCCTCCATGAAATAGTCCAGTCCTTGTCTGGCATTGAGATATTTTTCCTTGTCATAATCCTGATAGAACAGCAATGGATATGAATAAATTTTATCTGTTTCTTTATCATAAAAAACACTCGCTGGTATGGAAGCAAGATATGCAAAATCATCTAAAAAGTTTTTCTCATCAAATTTAACAAAAGTTGCTTTTTTAATCGGAACAACCTTATTCCAACTTATTCCATCAAAACCTGCATATATGCTTTTTTCTTGGGCAAAAACCGGCATTACAACCATTATAGAGATTATAACAGGAACGATTGCATGTTTCATGAAGATAAATGAATAATTAATATATAAGGATTTTACTTACAATTATGCTCACCTATGAAAAGTTAAGAAATATAGATGAAATGGAAAGAAATACCTCATCATTAACAAAAGTTGATATGGATTTTTATTCTCAGGCAATTAGCTACATGGAAGAAATAGAAAGTAGAATAGAAAAAGAAAAGGAAAGTCCTTCCCATAAAATAATGATTTTATCTGATGAGTTAAGAAATACAAAAAGATTGCTGCAGAGCATATTTGAAAGAAGGGAAAGGAAAATCATAAGTTTTGCCCTTCATTCCGCAAGAACTGGAAAGGAAATGCCTGAGAATATGACAAATGAAGAAAAAATTTTTTATGAAGAACTTTTAAATGTTATAAATGCTTATAGAAAAAAAATTTTTGAGAGAAAGAAGGATTTTGCCATTTTAAGGATAAAAAAAGAAATTCCTCAATTTGTTGGAAATGATATGAAAAAATATTTGCTGAATAAGGAAGATGTTGTATGTTTGCCATATAATTTGGCAAAATTAATAATTGAGAGGGATGCTGGAGAAGAAATCAATGCAAATTTTTGATTTCTTCAAGAATTTTTGAAATAATTTCGCTGCATTTGCCCCGCAACACATAATCTGCTAAATGAGTTATTTCAGTGTCTTCAACATTTATTTCAACAATCTTTGCCCCATTTCTTTTTGCAATAACTGGGATATAGGCAGCGGGATAAACAGAACAGCTTGTTCCAATTACAAGAATTAAATCGCATTTTTCAGCAAGTTCAAAAGATTTTTCTATTGCATCTTTAGGAATTTCCTCACCGAACATTATCATATCTGGCTTCACCAGCCCGCCGCACCCGCAAATTCTCATTTCCTCTTCCATATCAAATTTTCTTCCGCATTTAATGCATTTCAATCTTGAAAAATTTCCATGGAATTCAATAATATTTTTGCTTCCCGCTTTTGCGTGCAGGTTATCAACATTCTGGGTTATTATCGCCTTTACTATCCCTTTCTTCTCCATATCGGCAAGTGCAATATGTGCAATATTTGGTTCTGCATTTTTAAATCCATCTATCATTTCTTCAAAAAATTTCCATATCTTTGATGGATTTTTAACAAAACTTTCTATTGTTCCATATTCATTTATATCATATTTACTCCATATCCCATTTTTCCCTCTGAAATCTGGTATTCCTGATTCAGTTGATATTCCAGCTCCTGTAAGGGCTATGCAGAATTTCGAATTTTTGATTTCTTTTGCAACTTCTTTCATGTGCCTTCCTTCCATCCCGCCATATATTTTTTCTGCTCTTCTGTGAGCCTGTCTATCTTTATTCCCATTGTTTTAAGCTTTCTTCTTGCCACTTCACGGTCAATTTCTTCTGTGAGCCTATAAACCTTATTCTCCAGTTTTCCCTTATTTTCAACAAGCCATTTAACAGCCATTGCCTGATTTGCAAAAGACATATCCATAACTTCTGGAGGATGCCCCTCAGCTCCTGCAAGATTTACAAGCCTTCCCTCGGCAAGAAGGTAAATTTTTTTTCCATTTTTAAGATGATATGCAACTAAATTTTCCCTTATTTCCTCCTTTTTAACTTTTTCTTCTTCAAGCCATTCAACATCTATCTCATTGTCAAAATGCCCGGAATTTGCAAGAATTGCCCCGTCCTTCATTTTTTTAATCTCATGTCCCCCAATCACATGCTTATTTCCAGTTACAGTTACAAATATGTCGCCTATTTTAGCAGCCTCTCCCATCTGCATAACCTCAAATCCATCCATAACTGCTTCGAGCGCCTTAATTTCATCCACCTCGCAAACAATAACTCTTGCCCCCATCCCTCGCGCGCGCATCGCCAGCCCGCGCCCGCACCACCCATAGCCAGCAACAACAAATTTTTTGCCCGCAAGCAGGAGGGAGGTTGTTCTTAAAATTCCATCTATTGTGCTCTGTCCAGTTCCATATCTATTGTCAAATAAATATTTTGTAAATGATTCATTTACTGCAACAACTGGATAAGAAAGAACACCCTCTTTTTCCATAGCAATTTGTCTCTTAACTCCTGTTGTTGTCTCCTCTGTCCCTCCTATAATATTCTTAATAAACTCTCTTTTTTTTGTATGTATTGTTGTTATTAAGTCGCCACCATCATCCATTGTTATGTTTGGTTCAATTTCAAGTGCTTTTTCTATGCACCAGTAATATTTGCTGTGATTTCCACGCCATGCAAAAACATTTATTCCATTTTTTGCAAGATATGCTGCTATTGCATCATTTGTTGATAGCGGGTTGGAGCCACATAGCGAGATTTTCGCCCCTCCTTCCTGCAATGTTTTTATAAGCACCGCTGTTTCCTTTGTAACATGCAGACAAGCTGAAATTTTTATTCCTTTTAATGGCTTTTCTTCTCTAAAATCTTCATTTATGCTCTTTAAAACAGGCATATTCTGCTGAGCCCATTTAAAAATCCTCTCTCCTTCTTTCGCTAAATTTATATCTTTTACCTTATATTTCATGAAAATAAAGATTTCTTGATTTATAACTTTATTGTTAGCATTTCCTTTCTGTGATACAATTGATTAATGTAAATTATGTTAATTTCATTCACTATCCATTTAACAGCAACTAATCATCTGCTATTGCCTTATTTGGTTTCCTTCCTTCTTCTTATCTGAAATGATAGAGCTCTGCCTGTATCTCATTTTTTCGATTTCCTCATCCCATTTCTCCAAGAAAATATAAGAATTATGGTTTATGCCACAAAACAGTTCCTACAACATATTCATTTGACTCTCCAAACCATGGAATTTCATGTTCATCTATAGGAACTATTATTTCTCTATCTTTCCTTATTTCTTGCATGCTCTTTTTTTCCTAATCTAATATAAAAGGTATCAGCATCTGGCATACTATTTTCTGGATATCTATTTCTAATTGAAAGATAGATAAGAGAAGCCAGCAATTCCTCATCTTTGTAAGATGAGTTATATCTTGAATGAAAATCTATTTAACTTCCTTAATGATTTATTATTGGTCCTGGAGCAAGGCATCCCATCCCTCATTAAGATGAGATATTGCTCCAGGACTTTAATTTTTTCTAAAAATTTCACTTTCGGAAATACTGCATTTTCCAAAAATAATAAATATTGAAAAATCTTTAACAAAAGGGATAAAAATGGGAACAAAAGGTAAAGAAATTGTTAAGGATTTGAAAAAAATAGTGAATGAGCTTAAGAAAGCTCTTGCTGATGAATGGCTTGCCTACTATCAATACTGGGCAGGCGCAAAAGTTGTGGAGGGAGCGATGAGGGAAATTATCTCGGCGGAGCTGGAAGAGCATGCTAAAGATGAGCTAAAGCATGCTGAAATGATAACAGGCAGGTTACTCCAGCTTGGTGAGAAGCCAATTTTGAGCCCGAAGGAATGGTATTCTCTTACAAACTGTGGATATGAAATTCCTTCCCCGAATGGGGAGAAAATAATTAAGCAGAATATAAAAGGAGAGCAGTGTGCAATAGATGTTTATAATAAATTACTCAAAATTACTGAGGGCAGGGATGTAATTACATATCAAATGATTCTTGAAATTCTAAAAGATGAAGTAGAGCATGAGGATGATTTGGAAATTTTACTTCAAGATATGAAAAGCATGAAGTAAATGTTACTAAAAAATACAAAATCTCTTTGCCCCGTATGCAAAAAAATAATTGATGCAGAGATATATGAAAAAAATGGAAAAGTAATGATCAGGAAGGAATGCAGTGAGCATGGAAAATTTGAAGATATTTACTGGAGCGATGCAAAGCTTTTTGAGAAAGCAGATAAATATTGGCCCGTTGAGCAAAAATTAAAAAATCCTCTTTACCCGGTAGTAGATGGCTGTCCTTTTGATTGCGGTCTTTGCGATGAGCACCGCACGCCTACAATTCTTGCAAACATTGATATAACCAACAGATGCAATTTGAGATGTCCAATATGCTTTGCAAATGCAAACTCAGCTGGCTATGTTTATGAAATCACATACAAGCAGGCGGTGGCGATGTTGCGCCTGCTGATGGAAAATGAGCCAAAGCCATATGCTGTGCAGTTCTCTGGGGGAGAGCCAACAATTCATCCCCAATTTCTTGATATGGTAAAATATGCAAGGAAGCTTGGATTTGTTCAAATTCAGGTTGCAACAAATGGGGTTAAGCTTGCTGAGGAGCCAGATTTTGCCCAGAAAATGCTCGATGCGGGCTTGCATACAGTATATTTACAGTTTGATGGGATTGATGAAAGAGTGTATGAAGCTGCAAGGGGGAGAAAACTTTTTGAAGTTAAAAAGAGAGCAATTGAAGCATGCAGAAATACGAAACCAACGCCGCTTAGCACTGTTCTTGTTCCAACAATTGTAAAGGGTGTTAATGATGATCAGATAATAAAAATAATAAATTTTGCAATAGAAAATATAGATGTTGTTCGCGGCATAAATTTTCAACCTGTTTCCTTTACTGGAAGAATAGATGAAAAAGAAAGAGAAAGGCAACGCTTCACTATACCGGATTTAATAAAAAGAATTGAGGAAGATACAGATGGAAAAATAACAAGAGAAGCATGGTATAGTGTGTCGTGCGTGTTGCCTCTTTTTGATATAGCAAATGCACTGGATAGGAAGGAGAGGGCAAAATTTACAATTCATCCTCACTGCGGGGCTGCAACATATATTTTTGTAAGAGGAAATGAAATAATACCGATAAATAAATTTGTTGATGTTGATGGCTTTCTTGAAGAAGCAAGGAAAATTGCAGAAGATTTTAAAAAATCAAGGTTTGCAAAATTGAAGCTTATAAAGGCAATGAAATTGACTAAATATATAGATGAAAAAGAATTGCCGGAGGGGATGAATTTGAAGGATGTTATTAAAGAGATTCTTGGAAAAAGGGATAAGAAAAGCCTGGCAAAGTTTCACTGGAAGAGCCTCTATATAGGGGCAATGCATTTTCAGGATTTATATAACTATGATATTGAGCGAGTCATAAGATGTGGAATTCATTATGTTACTCCTGATGGAAGGATAATACCTTTCTGCGCATATAATAGTGGCCCCACTTATCGTGAGGAAGTTGAAAAAAGATTTTCTACGCCCTTAAGGGAAAAGCATGCCAAAAGTAAATGATAAATGCATTCATTGTGCTGGATGTGTTGGAACATGTCCCGTAAATGCAATAACATTGAATGAATTCATTATAGAGATAAATGATAAATGCATTGAATGTGGAGTTTGCATAAAATTTTGTCCTGTTGGGGCGATGGAAAAATGAAAGTTGATTGCCTTGTTGTTGGTGCAGGCCCGGCGGGGAGCGTCGCCGCAAAGGAAATGGCAAGGCGTGGCTTCAAAACACTTCTTGTTGAAAAAAAACAGGAAATAGGAATTTTCAAGAGATGCGCTGAAGGAGTAACAAAGCATGGGCTTGAGAAACTTGGAATAAAAGTTAATGAGAAAAGCATTGCAAACAGGATTAGAGGTGCAATTCTTTATTCTCCAAGCGGGAAATATGTTGTGATGGAAGGAAATGATATGGAAGGATACATTCTTGAAAGAAAAATTTTTGAAAAATATCTTGCGAGCGAGGCAATAAAAAATGGAGCAATGTGTATGGTAAAGGCACAAGTTATGGAGATGAAAAGAGAGCATGGGCTATGGAAGGCAGGGATAAGAACAATAGATGGAGAAATTGAAGTTATTGCAAAAATTGTTATAGGGGCTGATGGAGTTGAAAGCAAGGTTGGAAGATGGGCAGGGCTTAATTCAATAAATAAGCTCACCGACTATCATTCCTGCTTCCAGTATGAAATGGCAAATGTAAAGGTTGATGAAAAATATATTCATCTCTTTTTTGGCAATGATGTTGCTCCATGTGGTTATGCATGGATATTCCCGAAAGAATTTTCTGCAAATGTTGGACTTGGAATTCTTGAAAAGAAGGCAAAAATGAAAGCCATTGATTATCTAAAAAAATTCATTGGCGAGCATAAAGATATATTTGAAAAAGCTCATCCAGTTGAAATGAACGCAGGGGGCGTGCCCGTTGCCCATTTTACAGACATGGTATCAGATGGAGTGATGCTTGTTGGCGACGCCGCCCAGCTTGTAAATCCAATACATGGCGGGGGCATAGTAAGGGCTATACATTCTTCAATAATTGCCAGCGAGGTTGCAGAAAAGGCATTCAATAGGAATGATTTGAGCAAGGAAATGCTGAAGGAATATGAAAAAAGATGGGATGAAGAATATGGGGAGAAAACGGAGAAACTTATGAAACTAAGATATTTTCTTGAAAAGCTTGAAGATAAGGATTTTGAAACTCTTGCAGATATTTTGCAAGGTGAAGATATTTTCCAGCTAACCCAGGCAAAAATGAGCTTCTTCCTTAAAAAATTGGTTAAGAAGCCTTCCTTACTTTTGCTTGCAAAGAAGTATCTAATGTAGTTCTGAAAATAAAAATATTTTTACCAAAAATTTCAAGATAATTGCCTATTTTTATTATATTTAAAAAATAGAATGGCATGGTTACAATAAGATTTTCACTCCATTCACTTTCTTCATATAAATCTCTTGCCTTAACTTTTATTATATAGCTTCCAACTTTTTCCCATTCGTGGGTTGCATTTATAACTTCACCTTGCTTAAAAGGGCCGAGCCATTCCTTACTTCCATCCCCCCAATCAAAAAGATAGAAGAGGCAATCATTATCCATATCTGTAGAGAATGTTGAATAAATATATTTTACATTTATTTTTCCTTCGATACTTCCAGATGGTTTAGTAGGAGGGGAAGGAGGATTGTTTTCATATCCAATATCGTGCAAATTCTTCCAGTTTTGCCAGATTTCCTTTGGCTCACCATTATTTTTTCTTAGCCCGATCAATTCATTTGCGTTTTTCTCCTTTCCTTCTTCTGCCAAATCATGAAGGAAAAGCCAGCATATCATATTAACTGGTATGTCTTCTATAGCTGACAAAAACCAGGATAAAAATTCCGCTTGCTTTATTTCATTGCCTTCAATAATTGAAGAACTGCTCCATCCTATTTCAGTAAATGCTACTTTCTTTTCTCCAGTATGCTTTATTATTTCATCATAATAATTTAACGGAATATCATAAGGAGAGGTATATCCCATTAAATAAGGATAGGTTGTGAATGCTATTAAATCAATTTTATTTTTATCAAATTTATCTATTAAGAACCATGTATTTTTGTCAATAAGGTTTTCTATTTTAAATACAACCATTACTTTTGTATGTGGTGAGACACTTTTTATCGCATCATATGATTCCTCAACAAGCGAAACATAATTATCAAAATCTGGACGATTTGGCTCGTAGTTATAGAATAAATCCACTTCATTTCCTATGCTATAAAATGCTGGTTTGTAATTTTTGCTTATATTTATTAAATGATTTATCCATTTCTGGCGAAATTCATTGCTTCCTAATGTTGTATTTGCTGGCATATCTGGAGGCACATCAAGTGTGGGGGCTATTCCATATCCTTCAACATATTTCAAGCTCCAGAAATTTGTGTGGAAAACTGGAGTTAGTTTTTCTTCATAAATTAAATCAATCAACGCTTTTGTTGAAAAAGAATTTAATTTTTCCTCCTCTTCCCACCAGGAAACAGAAAGCCATAAATTTACAAGCTCGCAAACATCTGAAGTAATATTATATGCTTCTTCCAGGTCATCGATTGTAAAATTTGGATAATTTTTAGGAGTAGCAACAATTCCCATCAAAAAGTTTCTTTTATCGAAGGTTAAACTGTTAGTATTGGAAACAAGCAAAAAGGCGAGCAATAAAATAACAACAAATTTATTCATAAATATAATTCTTACCTTATATATAAAACATGCTACTTTTACAACCAAATTTGAAAAATTATTTATATTGCAAAATATTCTGATATCCTAAAAATTTGGTGAATATAATGAAAAAAATACTAATTTTGGTTTTTGCTGTGGTGTTGTGTAACCTATTTGCGCCAATATCGCTGGCAAACCCAGATGATGATTTTGACCTGCTTATAATAACACCAGAAATATTTGAAAATGAGATTGAACCATTAAAAGAGTTTAAAGATGCAACTGGTAGGCAAACAGTCATCGTCACCCTCGAAGATATATATAGTAACTATGCAGGTGCTGATGAAGCAGAGCAAATAAAAAAATGTATAGCTGATTATGAGGCAAACCATAATATCAGTTATGTTTTACTTGTGGGTGATGTAGATATAATCCCAATGAGATATTTTTATCTGAAGAGAATGAATGCCACACATGTAAATTGGCTGCAATACTATTTGACAGACCACTATTATGCTGATTTATATAATGATACTGGAGACTTTTGTAGCTGGAACAGCAATGGAAATGAAATTTTTGGTGAAATTATAGATGATGACGATGATGGAGATTATGACAATGTTGATGGAATTAATTATTCATTTGATGTAGTTGTTGGGAGAATACCAGCAAGCAGTGAAGAGGAGGTGGAGCGATATGTAAATAAAACTATCCGCTATGAAAAGGAGGTTTATTATAATGATTCTTGGTTCAAAAACATATTGCTTGTCACTGGCACAGGTGGGTGGATATATCCCAATGCTAATAGCACATGGGATGAAACACAAAATGATCAGATTGCAACTACTATGAGCACTGCTGGCTTTACACCAATTAAACTCTATCATTCTAATCCTTCAAATAGCTCTTATTATCCAAATCCAAATAATATAAATTTTTACCTTAATGCGGGGGCGGGATTTATGAATGTTATAAGTCATGGTAATGAATATAGCTGGGGAGTGTATGATGTGAGAACAGATATGTCTGGATTGTCCAATGAGGATAAACTCACAGTTGTTTACAGTTTTGGCTGTAGCACAGCAAAAGTGGGGCCGATTGCTGCGGCTGATCCTTACATTGATGTAAATGGGACATATAGAGATTATGGAACTACCTATGATGCGAGCTATTATCCTTGCCCTATAGCCAACTGGACGGAGCCAGCAACTCCAAGCCCTCTTCAAAATGCAACAACTGATATTAGCTGTATGCCCGAATACTGGGATTTTTCTTCAGATAATGGAGCTGTGGCCTTTGTAGGTTCTACGGCTGAAGCGAGCGGTGTCATGGGTTCTCCTGTTATGCAATACTTTTTCCAATCATTTGCAAATGATGGATATCGTGTTCTGGGAGATGTTTGGAAATCAGTGAGCGATAAGGTAATCAACGGCAGCCATAATATTGATAGTAATTGGGACCATGCAAGGAGATGGCTTTACATCAACCTATTTGGCGACCCTACTCTTTTTTTGGGTGGGTTGCCTGATAAACCCCCGCAAACAACGCTTTCCATTGGCTCACCAAATATCACTATCGGAAGTGATATGTATGTCAGCGGGGAAACACAGATGACACTCTCTTCAACAGATGATAGCGGAGTTAATGCTACTTACTATCGTTATTATCCTGAAGGGCAATCCCCGCCGAGCTTTTCTTTATATACAACACCATTCACTCTTAGTGGAATAGATGGAAGATACAACATTGAATATTATAGCGTAGATGATGGCGGGAATAGTGATTACCCGCTGAATATTCAACAGGTAATACTCGATAGCACCCCACCTGAGATAAACAAAACAATAGGTTCTCCCCAATATGTAGATTTTGCAGGAAAATTTATAACCTTTAGCACGCAAGTATGGGTGAATGCAACTGATAATGGCACCAGCTCTGTAAATTTAACAGTATATATATACAATGCGACAAATGGATTAATAATACACAACTACACAACAGAAGTTTCTGGAGTATGGGCTCACATTGGCCCATTCTGTATAGAGGAAGAATGTGAGCACTGGATTAACATAACAGCAATAGATGATTTAGGAAATACTGCTTATCATAATCAAACAGTATATGTTGATAATAGCCCACCAGTTGCTGATGTTGATGAAATTATTCCATATTGCCAGATTGTAAATGAAACAAATCCACTTACTATAACAGCAACAGCCAATGATTTACCAGATTGTGCTGTTGGTATAGCAAACATTACTCTATATTACAGATTTTCAAGATATAACTCAACATTTGGCGAATGGATAAGCTTGGGAACATTAAACAGCGAGCCATGGCAATGGAGCTTTACTGCTCCAGATGGCTCTGGCTATTATCAATTCTATACAGTCGCCTATGATTTTCTTGGTCATCATGAGCCATTGCC
>JACIWB010000034.1 GCA_014361245.1 Thermoplasmatales archaeon
TAGAAACAAAAAGATTACTATTTTCCAGATTTAAAAAAGAAGATATGAGAAGGAAACATGTAATTGGAATGGCAATTTGCCATAACCTCCAGACATATATGACTATTTTTTATCCCTATAATTTTCTTTATGAATATGTTAAATGGAATTGATTAATCGACAACTCCTGTATGGGCGAAATAAATAAATATTGATTTGCGATTTCATTGTAAGGTGATATAAATGAGATGGGGGAAAAAAGCTCTTGCTCTTGCGGTAATGGTTGCATTAGTGGCTACACCGTTTATAAGTGCTGGCTCAAATAAAAAAGAAATGCCAGTTGGAGTAACAATAATCTCTCCAAATGGTAGTGCAAAGAAAACAGTGCAAATAGTTGAAAGCGACGCCCAGAGAATAGCATCGAAATATGAAAAGGCTCAGGAAGCGGTAAAAATAATAAAAAGTTCTTCAAATGATGAAGAGAGGAATAAAGCAATTCAAATTATTGAAGATTTTCTAAATGAACTTGTAAAACTTGGAATTTTACCAGCAAGCTTTGTTACAAGTTTTATACCAAACTTTTTAAATCCTAAATTTGATTTGATGCCTCCTCTTATAAGTTTTGGCAGCGGATTTTCATTTATTCCTTTATATCCTGGCGAGGCTTTTCTTGGCTTTATGTTCCGCCCGATAATAATTCAGTATTTCCTTCTCGGCTATACAGCATCTCTCAGTTTTCATTTACTTCCACCAAGGATTGAATACTGGGATATGGTAGGGACGCAGACAATGATAATATGTGGCTTTGTTGGAGCATACATTGACTTTGGAAAAATTGGCTATGGAATACCAAATGCACAGTTCATAATTGGCGCCTCGCTGCTTACAATAGGCATTGACTGGCTCTAATCTTCCCCTATTTATTCTATTTTTGAACCAAAACATTTAAAATAGTGCTTTTATTTATCTTTGATTTCTATGAAAATAAAACCCTGGCTAATGCTTATGAGACCATTCACTCTAATCGCCCCATTTATATCTATATTTTTTGGTGTTTTATTGCAGCTATCAGTTTATAAAAGCTTGGATATATTCTGGCAGAATTTTGATAAAATATTTTTCGCGTCTCTCGCACTATCTTTTGCACAGGCGGTTGGACAAATAATGAACCAAGTTGAGGATGTGGAAATTGACAGGGCGAACAAAAAAGGATATAGACCGATTGCAAGCGGAGAAATAAGCATAGAAAAAGCCCAGTTAATGGCTCTCATTCTTTCAATTTTTACAGTTATTATTGGATTTATAATCAATACATATTATGGAGTTTTCATGCTCGTCTTCCTTTTCTCGGGAATTTTATATAACCTCGAGCCATTTAGACTAAAAAAGAGACTCTGGCTGAATACTGCATCTCTTGCGATATCTCGTGGGTTGCTCCCTGTGCCCGCTGCGTGGTGCGTGGTTTTGCCTGAGCATGTATTTGATAAAATTCCATGGCTTCTTGGGAGTGTAATTGCTATATGGGTTCTTGCTTGGCAGAATACAAAAGATTTTGATGATATTGAGGGGGATAAAAAGCATGGCATAATTACGCCTGCTGTCTATCATGGCATAAAAAATCTATCCTTTATAATTCTCATTCTTTCAATTTTTGCCTTCATTCTTCTCGGCCTATATATAAAAATTGGTCTATTTCCTATAGAAATGTCTGCTTTATTTATTCTTTTTATACCAACTGCAAGGATGCTTTATAAATTATTTAAATCAGATTTCTCCCCTGTAAGTCTTGAAAACAATGAACTATGGGTTAGCTTTTATTTAACTCTTGCAGGTTTTTATATAATATCCGCAGCCGCTTATTTGATAAAGCCCTATCTATCTCTATTCACCTAAATTTTTACTCATATAAAATCCATCATCACTATAGCCCATTTTGCGATAATATTCTTTTGCACCCACACCACTTAAAACATAAATTTTTCTCTTTTTTGATTTTTCGGCTATTTCCTCAGCTTTATTCATCAAAACTTTTCCATAACCACGATGCTGCCATTTTTCATAATTTCTTTTTCCAATTTCAACCATCGGACCATGAACTTTTAATTCTCTGACAATAGCAAAATTATTTGCTATCCTGAGCCTGCAGTATGCAATAATTACATCATCTTCCCTGCCTTCTATTGAGAGAAATATCTCTCTTCCACCGCTCGCTATATAGTCCCTCCTTATCAAATCAACATCCTCAACCTTTCTATTTCTAACTTCCCTGCATCTTATGCACCTGCATTTTAGGCCATTTTCTTCCATTCTTTTTTTCACTAATTCCCTTAAATTACTCTTCTTTACTCCAGCTTCAACCAGATTAGAAGGTATATCCCTTTCCACCCTCTGTATTCTAACCCATTCAGGCACATATTTCTTCATTTCTGAGATTATTTCAACCGCCTCACTCTCCTCAATTGCCTTGTATTCTCCTTTTTTCCATCTTTCATACAATTTAGATGATTTAACAACAAGAGTTGGATAAATTTTTAACATATCAGGGCGAAATCTTTCATCAATGAAAATTTTTTTAAAACATTCTATATCATTTTCCATGCTGCTGTAAGGAAGGCCGGGCATAATATGATAGCATACCTTAAAACCAGCATTTTTTAATAACATCGTTGCATCTATAACATCTTTTACTGTATGTCTCCTATCTATCTCATAAAGAATTTTATCATCAAGAATTTGCACTCCAAGCTCAACTCTTGTCGCCCCAAACTCAAGCATTTTTTCAACATGTTGCAATCTACACCAGTCAGGGCGTGTTTCAATAGTGAGACCGATGCATCTATGCCTTGCTTTTTCATTCAATTTTTTTGCTTTTTCAATGCCCTCAGAATTTGCATCATTCATTGCATCATAACATCTCTTTATAAACCATTCCTGATAAAGAAAATCTCTTGCAGGAAAAGTTCCACCCATTATAATTAAATCAATTTTATCGCTCGGATGTCCTATGCAAGAGAGTTGCCTCAGCCTGTCCTTTACTTGCAGATATGGGTCAAAATTATTCCTTTTCGCCCTCAGCGACGCAGGTTCATATCCTGTATAACTCTGCGCGCTCTGCGGGGGCTCGCCAGGACAAGGCAGGCACCGCCCGTGGGGGCAGGAAAAAGGCTTGCTCATTACCGCAACTATTGCAACACCCGAAATCGTTCTGATAGGTTTTCTGACTAAAATTTCTTTTATTTCTTCATCTTTTACAAAAGGCAATATTTCTGAATTTGGAGGAACATTTATTCCTAAATCCCTTGCTATTAATTTTTTTATTCTTACTACATCATCCTTGCTTTTTACATTTCCTTTTTTAATCTCCTGCGATAATCTTTCTGCAAATATCTTATGTATATGCAACCGAGAAATCATTATTTTTATTAATCTCCTTTTTTATAAAGTATTCTCCTTCATCAATAAAGGTTTCTCTTAACCTGTTCATACATAACTTTAATTCTTTATCATCTATTTTCATTTCCTGATACATTCTGCTTATCAATTTAACAAGGTCAGCGAATATAGAAAACATTGATTCCTGTGTTTCATAAATTTCCTCAAGGATTGCCTCATTATATCTAAGAACTTCTTCCAAGTCTTGAAGCTTTTTTTTCAATTCATCCTTATTATCTTTTTTCATTTTGTATCACCTTTGGAATTTAAATTGTTATAAACTTTCAATATAAAAATCTACTTAAAATTTTCTATGTGAAATTGGTGCTTTTAACTTAACCAAAATTTTCGGTAAAAATATGCATCCCATCCCATAGAAGCATTTGGTGATAAATGCAAAGGGATGCAATTATTGAAAGAAAAATATCTCGTTATGGGAGATAAATCCAGTGGAAATAATACTTTACAGCGTATTTCTATAATCTGTGCAGATTGCCGCTAAGAGATGTATTTGAAAATAGCATCTCAGATAAAAGCCTCATTGTGCAATGCGAAACAGATGGAAGGGCATATTTGGTACTGAAAAGATAGAACATTTTGATAACTATTTTCCAAGCAGGAGATAAAAATAAAACATGTGAAGCTCTGGTTTTCCATTTATGTTTTCTATTATAATTGGATACAGAGCCATCAGAGTTTATCCAACAACTCCCCAATTTTTTATTGTAGAGGGGTAAAAATGGATAATGAACATGAAAAAGATTTATAGTAGCATTGCAGGAGGTAATGCAATGCTAAATTTAACAGCGCCTTTATTCAAAAAAAAATTTATAAATAATTTTTATATATACTTTTATGATGAGAGTAAGGGGGAATTTATTTAAAGATAAAAGAGGAGTAGAAGGTTTGCCAATGCATCTGATAATTATAGTGGTGATTGCAGTGGCTGTTCTTGCAGCGGTTCTTGCAATGATGAAATATGTTACATTTGATAAGCCAATGGAAGCAACATGCATTAAGATCCAAGGGAATGTGCAGAAAGTAAAGGATAGCGATGGCTATTTGGTTAAAGTAACTTCTACAGGTGGAGAAAAAATAACAAACATTGATTTTACAGCTTATGTTGAAGTTCGTGAAAAAGATAGCAAAAAGCCAATTACAGGAGCAACTGTCACAATTATTGGTGCCAATGCTGTAGGGAGTGGAAAAACAAATGAAACAGGGGTTGCGAAAGTAAAAGTTGAAAATGCTGAACTTGCTGAAAATCAGGATGAAGTTTATTTGAAAATAGAGGTTAAGGCATCTGGCTATCAGGATTTTGCCGATGAGGAAGGCATCTTGATAGTAAGAGTATGAATTCTAGGGCAACAATTGATTTGCCATTAAAAACGATTGTTAGTTTAATAATTGGTTTATTTGCACTTTTTATTGTTGTTGCTTACATTCAAAATCTCAAACCATCTCCTAGCCTAGTTGTATCATGGGATAAAGATTTTTATGAATTTGATGGAAATGAAATTTTAATGGAGGTAAGTGTAACTGATGAAAAATTTAGAGCTATTGATGGAGCAAGTGTTATAATCAAGGGTTTAGGAAGCGTGGCTTCTGCAAAAACTCAGGATGGAAAAGCAATAATCTCATTTATGCCAAAGCTAGATGGAAATGAAGGGTATTTAGATATAGAAGTTAGTGCAATTGGATATGAAAAATATGAAGGGAAAGAGCAAATAAAGATAGTTAGGAAATGTTAAAAAAAAGCAAGAAAGAAGATAAAAATGAGCATGCAAAGGATGCGGAGCTTAGAGGATGGATTTTAAAAATAGAGCAAAATGTTGAAGCATTGGATAAAAGAATTGATGCAATAGAAAGAAGATTATCTGGCGAAGATGTAAATTTTTATGAAAAGAAGGAAATTAAAAGATCTAAACCGATAATTTTTCTCGAAGAAGAAAACAGTAAATTTAATGAGATAGAGAAAAAATTGGCGGAAATAGAGAATAAAATATCAACTAGAAGGATTGAAAGAATCATACTACCAATAGAGATAACTAGTTTTTTAGTTGGCATAACTTTAATAATTGTGGCGATAATTGTTTTTCTAGGATATCAAAGTTTTGTTTCATCCCCACCATTTCTTGCCCTCCTCGGAATAGTTTTTCTTTCTCTCACAATTGGGAAAAGGATGGTTAGAAAATGAGTAAAGGAGTTCTGGAATTGCCCCTTCAATACATCGTTGCAATCATCATCGCTTTTCTCGCCGTTTCAGCTATTTCCCTCGCCTTCTATAAAACATGGAAAAAATACAAAATAGAAGAAGCCAAAACAGAAATCCATAAAATCATAAATGAGGGCACCATCATGGCTTCACAGGCAGAGGAGGGCACAAAAAAATCATTGGAAATAAATTTAGGGAAAGAGGTAAATTTTGTTGAAATAGGTGAAAATTATATTAAAATAGTTATGAAATGGAGAGAAAATATATTTCTATCCTCTAATGTAAAGTTTAGGTGCGAAAAAATAATTTATCCTGGAAAAAAAATTTTGAATTTGGAGTTGAAAAAAGAGGATGGGGAAAAGTATGTTGAAATACAGATTGAAGGATAGGGGAGATATATCGTGGCTGCTTGCCCAGCTCAGCTTGTTTTTGGCAACATCTTTTCTTCTGGCAAGCATTGCGGGTTTTGCATTCTATAATGACTGGGTAAAAGAAGCGGAGATAAAAAATATTGTCTCAAATTTTGCCTCAGCTATCTATTCTGTAGATCTTATGGAATTTCCGGGATATAAAACATTTACATTTCCAGATAAAAATTTTAGTTATGAGGTAAGACTATCCTCGGAATATATAACAATTGTAAGAAATGATGGAAAATTGAAAAAAAATATAGAAGTGCATAAAAAATTGTTGATAAAAGTATATCCTCGTTGTGATGGATGGGAATGGAGGAGTGGGAAGGAACTGGAGGAATTTATGGAGGAAAAATATAGTTTAGGATATAGTGTTGAAGATTATTTGAAAGAAAATCTATCGGGGTCAATAAAATTTTTCTCATCTGAGCCATTTATAATTTATCCTGGAGAGAAGATTTTTTTAGAAAAAATAAGGTATTGTGATGAATATGTTATCGTTTATAAAGGATAAAAGAGCATCAGAGGAATTTACAGCACTTCCCTCTCTCGCGATAGTAACGGTAGCTCTATGTATATTTTTTTCCTTAATAGCTAATGTGTATTTTTCCTATAGAGATATGATTAAGAAAATAGATGGATATGCGGATGCAAATTATTTAATTGAGAAATTGACACAGGAAAATAGCCCAATAATTATAAATGGATGTATAGATGCTAAAAAAATTAAGGAGGGAAATTATGAAGAAATCAAGAATATAATAGGAAAGGATTTTCTTTTGAGATTGGAATTTAAAGATGAAATTTTTGAAATAGGGGAAAATAAAGGGAAAAATGCAATTTCTGCGTCAAAATGCATGCCAGTTATGCTAAATGATGCTGAAATAGAATATGGATGGATAACGGTGATTTTATGGGAATAGGAAGGAAGGGGATTTCAATCATGCAGGATGCAATTATTTTTTGCATAATTGTATCAATTGCTGCGCTTGCGGTGGCGCCTGCCTTACTCGGGGGGAAGATGGCGCGGGTTTATGAGGAGAAGGAGGGCGAAGAGAAGGTTAATGAAGCACTATACACCTTTTTGAATAGCAACACGAATGACTTTGAATATATTTTATTTGATTTAGAGGTAGGGGGGTTCATTGGAGGGTTAATGAAAAAGTTTTTTGGAAAGGAGCCAATTCATGCATCCTATGGGGAGCTTATTTCAGCATATCTCTTATGCCAGATAAGATGTGAGGGAAAAAATTATAACTTTTTTGTTAATGATTTCGAGAGGAATCTTAAGAAGGAAATAGAGGAATTTTTAGGAGATTATCTGAAAGGATACAAATTCAATTTCACTGCAATATGGCAACCTATTGTTGGATTTGATTTTGGGGGGAAAATAAGCATAGGGGAAGAAATTCCTGATAAAAGTGTTTATTCATCTCGCCTTTCAATTTTAATGCCTCCATCATTTATAACATCTCTTGGGTTGGAAATAGAAAAAATAAAGAATGAAATTGATAGGGAGCGAATTAAGAATTATTTGGATAAATTTGTGGAAGAATTTATTGAAGATAATTTAAATGAGTATTTCAACTATTTTAGAGAGGGATTATCTGATTTTATTTTTAATGAAAAAAGTGAAAAATTTTTAGATGGGATATTTAATGAATTTATAGGGGATGAATTTTCAAACCTATGTGAAAAGATGAGTGAATCTGTAAAAAATAGCATAAATAGTTTTATTGATGAAAATTATGATAAAATAGAGGAGATTTTAGAAAAAATTGATTTTTGCAGGGCAGAAGTAGAGCTTGCGATATGGAGGTGATAAGATAGATAATAAAGGAAGAGTTCCTTTTTCCTTGCTCGGTGTTTTTCTTTTGATAGGAGCAATATTTACTTCTTCAATTGTTTCAAATCTGCAGAGAGAATATTCTTTAAAGCATGCTGAAACAATAGAAGCATCCTCAATGAAATATGCTATATTAAACTTTGAGCAGGAATTGGTAAGAATTTTAAGATACAGCACGCTTGAAGCAATGAAGATTGTAGGAAGCAACCCTGTATTTTATTTACCAAAAGATGGGGATGAAATAAATTATACATTAGCAAAAAGGTATGCTGGCGAGGAAAACCCATTTTTTGATACACTAGATAGAACAAAAATAATGAATTATAATAAAAACTGGACAAGAGACTTAATTAAAAATAAATTCAATGGTTATCTTGAAGTAATATTTAAAAATGATAGATATAGGATAGGAAATTATGCAATAAATGTTATTGATTTGCCATCCTATGAAAATATTAGATTGGAAGATATAAAAATGAAGTTGAATAGAAGCATAGAATTTTTGGGAATAAAAGACAAGGAATATACAGTTTATTGGAAAGCCGTTGTTAATGGAATAAGAATAGAAATACATGATTTGGAAAGAGATATGAAATATGAGAAGGATTTGGAGATATCCTCGCTAATACCTTCGCGCCTTCCTTTGCTGATGGAATTAGTAATAGATTATGAAGATAGTATAAACGGTGAATTTAAGCCGTTGATGACATTTGTTACATCTTTAGGAATGGGTGTCACAGAAATAAGAGCACTCCTCCAATACGGGGCAGAGGATATAGAAAATATAGTAAGTAATAATTGTTCCTTAATCCCAATAACAAATCTTGGATTGATTGTTAATCAATTTTTGATTTTTAACAGCGCCGACATTGTTTCCACATTTAAAACATCTTCAAGTTTAGGAAAAATTTTTTTAGATGATGCCCCCTCTTCCACCATTGAATTTTCTGAAGAAGATTTGCTTGGAAAAGATTTCGAATTTGATTTTAAAGAAATTTATAGAAATGGGACCAAAAAATTAAAAGATTGCAAAAGTGAGCAGGGAAATCCAGTTTTAAAAATTGCCGAAGATTTATTATATGAGAGAAATTATGAGTATTTGAATACTAGTTATAATGAAAAAATAATTAAGGATGAATATAAGGATTATGAAATCGAAGAAAATGGTAAAGAATATGTATTAAGCGGCTTTTTCCTAAATAAAAATAAAGTTAATTCCTTTACTTTAGAAAATATAAGTAGAATTATAAATAATATTTACAGAGTGAGTTTTAAAGCGGAGAAAAAGGTAATAGAATTTAATGAGAGATACGGAGGAAATAAAAAAGGAAATTTGGTTTGGTGGGGGGAATGGGAAAAAGTATATGAAAGATGGGAAAATAAGATACAGCCAGATATTTTGCCTTCGTTACCGCATGAGGAAACCGTAGAATTTGAATTTAAGAGATATGAGGAGTATGTATATCAGGAAGGAAACCAAACAATAACATCAACTGTAACACATTATATAAGCGGTAAATTTTCATTCAGAATTAATAAGCCAGATATAAGAGATATAGAGGATGTATTTCATAGTAAAATCTTGAATTGTAGGGATGCATTCCATGAGGATGATAATCTTGAAACAGGCCTTAAGCTATTTGTAAATGAGTTTATAGATTTCAGGGAGAGTTGTATGGAAAATTTAAATGGAAATTATGAATCTAGTGTAAAAACTTATGAATTGGCTGATATGGTTGATGTTGCTTGGGTCAAGATAGAGGCTTTTAAGGAACTTGAAGAAATTTTGGGTTTAATTAAGGAAGATGAGGAAATATATAAAAGTAAAATGTTGGAAAATTCCGACGCTACCAATTTGCCAAATCTGGGTTCGATAGAAGAAGAAAGGAGATTTTTGCTTGAGAAATTCAGAGAAAATAAGGAAAAATATCAAAGTTTTACAGATAACTATTACAAAGAATCAAATCTATATAAAAGTGCTGGTGCAAAAGCTATTTCAGAGACAGGTAGATGGTATCTAAATAGAATAGAAGAGGAATTGAATAAATCACTGAGTTGGGAAAAAGAATTAGATAAAAAAATTGAGAAATATGGATTTGAATATGAAAAAATTGAGGGCTTAAAAGTCGATTTTTCATCTATAAATATTGGGATATTTGATATGAAAATAGAGGGAGAATGGAATGAAAGTATTTCAATTGCTGTTGATTGCGATCCAGATTATCAAGATAAAAATTTTACAAATATTTGCATATTCCCAACTGGTTTTCCAGTCCTTCCAACTCCAGTTACTCCATGGGTTGTTACAATAAATGTATGGTATATAAATGTAAATGGCTCATTCAATCTCACATTAAAAGATTCAAATGAAAGCATTGCAAATCAATTATTTGGATACGAAAGTCAGGTTTTAAAAAGGAAAGATGGAAAAGTTATTGACCCGCTTAGCAATACCACCATAGGCTACAATAAGAATGTTACTTTTTCATTTGCAACACTATTCTTTGCAGTAACCCCTCCAAAGATGCCAATTGCCGATTTTGCGCCACTGCCATGCTCCTCCTGTCCATATTGTCCAATTGTTGAGGAAAAAAATGAATAGGAGAGGTTTTGCCATTCCGATAAGGGTGCTTATCAGCTTAATTTTGGTTTTTGTTATAACTTCAATATTTTATCTATCATGGAGAAAAGTGGAAATTTTAAAGGCGGAGGCTGATGTTAAAAATCAGATAGATTATGTTTTATCCGAAATAGAAATAATGGTTGCAAGTGGAGATGCAAGAGATGTTTCCAATCCATCAGATTTAAGCGGTGATAAAAGAAAATTTGATTTAAATTTGCCTGAAAAAGTTGATTTTGTTGCTTTTGGTTTCAATCCAGAAAAGGAAGGAAAAATAACTGGCGATGGGAGTTGCATATTTTATAAAATAAAGGGAGGAAATGAAAAAGTAATATGGCTTGAAAATATATATTTCAGGAAAGGAAAAAATGAAAGCGGTAGATGGGTCATTAGCAATGAAGGTTTTATGATAAAAAATGGAAAATATTCTTTAATTTTTGAACTTGTTGAGGAGATAGGTGGAAAAAAATATGTTTTAATATATCCATCCTCAATTTAGAATGAAGCAGAATTAGATGATTCTTTTCCTTTTTTACATCCATTTATCAAGTCCATATTGATTTTTTACATCAATATTTGGCAGTCCAAATGCACCTTCTACAAAATTTTTAATCATCTCCCTATACCATTCCATATCTATTTCATTTCTATCTTTTAAAAGCTCTAAAGGATACATATAGTGTATTGGTTTTAAACCGCTTTTTGTTGGTTTTCTTATCCCTGGCAATGGTTTTTTTGTTATAATAAATCTAAATTTCCTTCTCGCATTTATTTTTCCTATCAATTTTTCAAGGGCTGCGGAGCGTTCCCCATAAACAGATAAAGAACCATCTAAATTCGGTTTATATCTTTTGTGTGGTTGAACTGATTGAATGAGGGAAAAGGCACTTATATCAAAATTTTCAATATCAAGGTTTTTAATTTTCTCCATTGTAATATTTTTTATTGAATTTTTCACACTTTCTCTTGCCTTTTCTTCGTCTTTCCAGCTCAAATTTTCCTTCAGAACATTTATCATTATATCTTCAAGAATAATTCTTGCAATATCTGGCTTATCACTTCCTTTAAAATTGTTTCCTTTAGTTATCATCTTTACTTTATCATTTTCAATATCAAAAATTAGGTAATTTTTGTGCTTAACAAATATCATTGCCTCATATTCTTCTGCTTCAAGTTCAAAGCCGTCGTATTGTAATTTTTTTCTCCATTTATCATTGCATTCCTCTATAATTTCATAAGCTTCTGATGGCTGTAAAATCCAGTCTTCTTTCCCATATTCAGCTCCAAGTGCTTTTCTCAATCTTTCTGACGCAGAGCGAGAGCATGCAACATATATTCCATCAGTATCCCCATATACAACCCTCGCATTCCCCTGCCTTAAAGTTTGCAGGGTATCATATAAAATCTCTTGCCCCTTTGTTGTTATAAGCGCTGCACCCCAGAGATTAAACTGCCTGCACGCCACCATCGGCGCAGACAATATGCCATGTGTGCCAGCATTTCTCGCTGCCTTCAATGATTGATACATCATTTGCAATCTCTTTTTTTCCTTTCCCTCTTTTTCCCTCATCTCCTTTTTTATCTTTTTTATAAAATCCATCATTCCTCTCATTGCAAGATTTATTACACCTGGCTTTCTTGATATTTTTACTCCAATAAGGAATCCTTTATCAACAAATTCCTCCCCTCCTTCCCTATAAACTGGTTTTTTAATGCTTATAAATTTTTCAGGAACTCTTTTAAGCCATACCCATTCATCCGGCTCATCATTTGCTATCATAACAGTATCAGCTCCCGCATTCAATGCTCTCAATATTGTTGGATACATTGCTCCAACATCAGCCACTATCACCTTAAACCATGGAATAAAATGGCTCCTAGCATCTCTATCAGGCTTAACCGTCATCCCTCCTGGAAAATGATATGCAATTTCATTGTTTTCCCCACATATGAGAAATGGATATTCAACCCATTCAGGCATTTCCTCTCCATATTTAACAACTCTTATAATATCTTTGCTGGCTCCTTCTTTCCTTATTTTTTCCGCTATTTCTTTTTTATTGCTTCCATAACTCCCAATTTTTTTTGCAATATCATAAACTCTGCAGAGAGGAGGCATGATTTTTTTATGATATCCTGCTCTTATCATTGCCATATAGTCCCACATCTTGACTGCACCCGCGGGAAAAAGCAATTCAAAAGGCATACCTGTTGTGAATGCGAGCGGCAGACCCTGCTGAATAAGACTTAAGAAAATTCTTACTTCCTCTATCACATCCTGCTCATTATATTTGATTGTCCTTTCGTCTAAAGCCATCTCTTCAAGAGATACAATTATTCTATCCTTTATCTCAACGCCTAAGAAATTTGCAACTCCTTCAAGGCTAAAATCTTCCAAAGGATAAAATTTTCTAGCCGCAAGATATGTATCAAAACTTGATGGATAAAATATTGATACATCATTTGCAATTCCAAAATGAAAGGATTGATCTCTTCTAGTATATTTATCAATAAAATTCTTGAAATTTTTTACCTCTTCATCAGAGAGAATGCTTGATTTTTGCAATAAATTTTTTATTCTTGATTCTATTTGTAGATTATCAAAGCCGAGTATATTATGCCCCGCTATTATATCTGATTTGCTCGCAATATCACAAAATTTAAGCAAATTCTTTATTTCTTCATTTTCATCATTCGCTATCATCTGCTCGATTTTGCCTTCATTCTCGGGCATATCAACTATCTGAAAGAAGAAATCTTCATCTTTGAGATTGCTGTTTGAGACAAAAGAAATGCTGAGGTTTGAATAGCCTATAATATCAATAGGCGCCTCTCTCTGGCCATATTTTGTTATTTCTATATCATAAACAGTTACATTTATTTTCCTTTCTTTACCCTTTGTATCAAAAATCCAGAAACCTTGAGATGCTAGATCAGTTAAAACTCTTTCATGGTAGGGTATATCATGCTCTGCGGTATAAAAGCCAAGGTTAAACAATTTATCACTAACCTCGGGCACATGGGAAGGATGACTTACATATATTTTCGATACTTTCCTTTTCTTTTCAAAATCCCAAAAAGAATTGTATTCTTCTGTCTCTCCAATTCCTTTTATTTTTTCATCTCCTTTGATTAGTTCATATAGCCTCTTCTTTTCTTCCTCTATATCTAATTCATCTGGAAAAATTAAAAGAAAATATGGATTATGCATATCACTAACTCTCTGAATTTTCCCCTGCCAATATATGTAAGAAGGAGATGCATTTATAAGCATAATTACAATAAAATGAAGCCCTTATAACTTTTTGGATTTCGGGGTTGTAGAATAGATTAGGGTAATCCTTGCTATTTTTGCCTTTAATCATTTTTACTTATTTCTTAAAGCTATTTTTTAAATTACTTTATTGCACAAAGTAATCATGTTCATGAGAGTAATAGCAACTCCTGTAAGAGTAATTGCTCTTAAGCTTTCCAAATATTGTTTTTAATCTCGAAAAAACATATTCTTTGTTAAATCTTTCTTTATAATTTCTGCCCATTTTTCATATCCTATTATACAATTTAACTTCCTCTGCAAATTCTTTAACTCTTACATTTAGCTAAAGCATTTTTCTTAGGAGGGGAATGAAATATTATTCCCTTCTTTTCAGCAATATTATAATTCTTTCTTGAAAAATATGCTTTATCTCCATAAATTGTAGAGCCAGCGGGTATATGCTCTATAAAATCTTCAAAAAGAGAGGAATCATTTACATCTCCTTCAGTTATGGCAA
>JACIWB010000035.1 GCA_014361245.1 Thermoplasmatales archaeon
ATACAGTTTATACAAGATTAAGTAAGAAAAATTTTAAAGAAATTTTAGATGAATTTTATTCAATTCAAAATAAAATTTTATCCCAGATAAAAGATACAAAAGATGGAATAGTTGTTTTCATAGATTTAAATTAAGTTGATAAAAAATTTTTATTTTTTGCAAAAATCAAAATCTAACATAACATTCGGAAATACTGATCCCATCAAAAAATATTTCTCCTTCTAACTAATTATATTGGTTTGTATAGCATTTTTTATTTTTTAAATTTTCAAGTTCTTGAAAAATTTGCATCCTCTCACCATAATGTTTTTAATTTATGAAACAATAATTTTATGGTTAAAGATCTGCTTTCAAAGAAATTTCTCATATTGCTGGAAATTGCAACGGATGGGGAAAATTTAAGTAGCGTAGCGGAGAAAATAGGAATTACAAAACAAGCCGTTTCTAAATATTTGAAAGAAATGAAAGAAGATGGTTTAGTCAGTATTATAAGGAATAAATATAAGGTTACAATGAAAGGAATCGAAGAAATCTTCAATGGGGTAAATTCCTTAGAGAGATATATAGATGAAAAAAAGAAAAAACTCAATATAATAAGAATTTGTTATGCAATAGCAGGAAATAAGATTAGAAAAGGAGAAAAAGTAGCTCTTTTTATGAGGGATGGATATCTATATGCATATTCAAAAAAAAATTCTTCAGCCTATGGTATAGCTATAAAAAATGCGGAAAAAGGAGAGAGCATTGCAATAACTGGGATAGAGGGGATAATAAATCTCTCTCTCGGAGAAATATATTTATTTTCGCTTCCATCTCCTGAAAAAATTTATAAAAAAATAAATTTTGAAGAATTAAGAGAGAAAATTGAGGAAATTGGGGTTGAGAGAATTGGGATATTGGGAGAAATTGGGAAAATAGCATCAATAAAGGCAAAAATAAGATACGATTTTGAATTTTGTCCTGTAAATTCCGCAATAGAGGCTGTTCAGAAGGGTCTTAAAGTTGCATTAATTGGAGAAGAAAATGAAATAAGAAGAGCAATTTCATCAATTGAAGAATATAATTCCAAATCAATGCAGGAAATTAAATATCGTTTAGTCATGTGAAAAAATATATATATAGAAGCATTTTTTCATAGGGCCTGTAGCTCAGCTAGGTAGAGCACCTGGCTTTTAACCAGGTGGCCGAGGGTTCGAAATGGCGACGCCACGAAAATCCCCCCAGGCCCGCTATAACCACAAAATATTTATTTACAGTTTTTTATCCAACAATGATTAAAATGAAAAAGATAGACGCTTTATGGCTTGCATGTGCATTTGCGATAGTGCTTCTATTGAATAGCTATTTTAATTTCTCTTCAGATGTTGCAATAAATAAAGACGCAAGCTTGCTTGAAGAAAAATATTATTTAGCGGGTCCAGACCCATACTATAATATGCGTCTGCTTGAAAAAACACTTGAAACAGGGAAATACCCATATATTGGGGGCAAATACGGCGACCTGGATCCTCTATTAAACTATCCATTGTATGGCACGGGTAGCAGACCTCCTCTTTTTACAATGCTTACAATAGGAGTTGGCAAAATATTTTCTTTATTTATGAATGAAAGCGATGCAATGGGATACGCAATGCAATGGGTTTCACCGATATATGGGGCATTGCTTGTTATTCCTGTTTATTTCTTGGGAAAAATTGTTTTCAACAGGAAAGTTGGTTTAATTGCATCCCTTTTTGTTGCCCTTATTCCAATTCATCTTGCCGCAGGGCACGGCTCTGCATATTCCCTTTACGACCATGATTCCTTTATTCTTTTACTAACTACTTCATCAATTGCATTCTTAATAATGGCTTTAAAGGAAGAAAATAAAAAAGCATCATTTTTGCTTGCCTCTCTTGCAGGCTTATGCGTTGCGGGCATAACAATGACATGGGTATCCGCAGAATATATATATGCCCTTATAGGAGTATATGGAATTGTCCAGATGCTTATTGATATATTAACAAAGAAAATAGAGAAGAAGGTTCCAACAGCAATTTTAACTTCAATGTTTGTAGGCTATATTCTGTCTCTACCCATCACCTGGGTGGTCAGAGGATTTACAACGGTTTATCTTGCAATAATAATAGCAGTTGCAGTTTTCAGCGCTATCTATATATGGATTGGAAAAAAGAATATACCATGGATTATTTCCATTCCCTCAATCTTTGCTCTTGGAATTTTTTCCCTCATATTTTTGTATCTAATAAGGAATACAACAAATTCATTCCTTAAACTATTTACTCCAGTATCAGATGTTATATTTGGAAAAGCAATATATGGTGGAAAAGTATCCTTAACAATAGCGGAGGCATTTCCTTTTGATATAAGCAGAACAATAATGTCATTTGGACCTGTTTTTTATCTGATTGCATGCTTTGGATTCGTGTTTTTGTTATATCAGTTTTACAAGAGGAAATTTTACAGGGAATATTTTGCAATATTTGTATGGCTTGCGGTTGAGATATGGTTGGCGGGCATTGCTGGAAGATTTTTAAATGATTTAGTTCCTCTGATTGCGGTTTTCGGAGCATACGGACTTTTGATTATAATTTCAAAAATAGATTTCTCGGGCATGATTAAAACGATAAGGGACGCGGGCGGCGGGCTGCGTGCGATAAGAAAAGGAATGAAAATAAGGCATGTTGTGGGGGCTATTTTTATAGCATTTTTTGTTATATTTCCAAATGTTTGGCTTTCATTTGATGCAGCCCTACCATCAAATATAAAACAGGATTATCAAACAAAAGGGAAAAAACTTGGAGCATATGGGCTTGGCTTCAACACTGAGGAATACTGGGTTGATGCATTTTCCTGGCTGAAGAGAGAAAATTCTCGATTTAATGAAAGTGAAAAGCCAGCATTCATTTCTTGGTGGGACTATGGCTTTTACTGTGTTGCTGTTGGGAAAAATCCAACTGTAGCGGATAACTTCCAAGAGGGCATTCCTCCAGCTGCAAACATGCATACTTCAAGAAATGAGCAAGAGGCTGTTGCTGTTTTTATTATTCGCCTTGCTGAAGGAGATGTGAAAAAGAACGGAGAATTAAGCAGCGGACTTAAAAACATTTTTGATAAATATTTAGGAAATATGAGCAATGATTTGGAGAAAATTTTGGAAGGAAAATATGAAAATACATCTGCTGGAAAAATTGTTGGAGAAAATTATGGTGGAAAAAATTATGTTGTAAGGGATGAAAATGCTGTCTATCACGATGGGGTAAGGATAATTAGCATGTTAGATGATGAAAATATAACAATGCTTTATAGAGAAGTTCAGAATTATACCAGCAAGAGCATAAGATATTATGGTGTGGAGGGATATGATATAAATATTTTCAATGTATTCACCTTCCTTGCGGATAAGGGAGTTTTTGGATATGAAACAGCTGAAGATGATTATTACAAGTTATATTATAGATCATCTAAAACAGGGCAGAGTTTTACCCCAGATGAATTAAGAAATATAACAAAAGGACTTACACAGGATGAAATAAGTGATATATATGGAAAATTTGATACATATACAGAGAAAAAGCAAGGTTTTTATGAAAGCATGGTTTATAGAACATATTTGGGAGTTACACTGCCAAAGGAAATGTTTGAGGGAGCAGAAAATTATGGTTACTGGTATTTAATCCCATTCTGGACAGATAATGCAACAAATCCTTTTGGGGAAGGAAGCTATTATTACTATCCAACCGCCTACATGAAGCATTTTGTTATAAAATATATTTCTCCTGTAAATATTACAAATTCAAAGCTGTTTTTGAGAGGAGAACTTTGCCTTGGTATGCCAGCTGTCGTAATTGCAAAATATTATGAGGGAGCTAAAATAGAGGGGAGATTGATAAGCGGCGGCGAGCCACTTGAAGGAATAAAAGTTATTGTTAGAGATGATTTTAAGCAATTGCTTGAGATGAGATACGGCAATCAAGTTTTGAATAGAACGCTTGAAAAAATTCCACATGATGTTAGCTTTACTGATAAAGACGGGAAATTCAGCGTAATTGCTCCAGCTGGAAACATAACCCTTTCCTTCTATGCAAATGAAACACTTATAAAAGAAATAAGATTTGATGGAACTGATTATCAGCCAATAAGTGAGGAAGAGGCTACAAGGGTTGCTTACTGGATAAGAGATATCGGAACAATAAATATTGAGAGAGGGGGAATAAGAGGAATAATTTACTGGGATAAAGATAATAATGGAAGTTATAATGAAGGAGATGAAAGGTTGCAAGCAAAGATTAGCTTTGATGGAAAAGAAGTTTATGCAAATGAATATGAATTCCAGAAATTACTTCCAATTGTTTATACAATAAATGTTACAAAAGATGGTTATCAGCCAAAAATAATAAATGTAAATGTTGTTCCAAATTCAACAGTATGGTATAACATTTCATTGGCTCCTTCAAAAGTAAATGTAAGCGGGATTGTATGGTATGATGAGAACAGTGATGGAGTAAGAGATGAAAATGAAACAATGCAGGGTGTAACAGTTCAATTCAATGTTATTGAAAGAATTGATAATTATTCAGTAAATGAAAGTGCAAGGTCAAATTCCACAGGATATTATCTGGTAGCTCTCTATCCAGCAAAATACAGAATAGAAGTAAATTATTCAAAGGTTATAGAAAATGAGACGGTTTATTACAGATATGAAGGAACAGTTGATATAAAGATAGGAGACCAGCCAAAGACAATTGATATAAAATTGAGGAGAGAATGAGATATAGAGAATTTAAAGAATACAGGGAAAAAATTAACAAAAAAATATTGCAGGAAGGAACATTGAACACAAAAAGATTTTTCTCCCTTGATGAAAGTGTTTATTTGGACAGAAAATTGAGCAGAAAAACAAAAGAATTGCTCGGACTTGTTGCATCTGTTGTGCTAAGATGCAATGACTGCATTCTATATCATCTTGATAAATGTATTGATGAAGGTTATACTAATGAAGAATTGTATGAAGCTTTAGATGTAGCACTTATTGTTGGTGGCTCAATAACAATTCCTCATATAAGATATGCCTATGAGATGATAGATGAGATAAGAAAAGAAAAAGTTAGCGAGTAACTATTGTAAGCACATCTCCATCTGCAAGTTCATGATTTAGCCCTACTCTCTGTCCATTAAAAGATACTGATTTACCACTTACTATTGCATACTGAAAATTTTTAACAAAATCTCTGTGAAGTTTTTCACACACATCTCTAACAGTTGCTCCTTTTTTCATAACCATTGGTTTTTCTTCTATTTTCTTTTTTTCTGGCTTCATATAAATTCTTATCAATTCAAGTTTTTCAAAAATTCTTTTCTTCAGCTCCTCTATTCCATACCCAAATTTAGCTGATACAGGGATTGCGTCAAAATCCACTTTCCTTTCCTCAATATCAATTTTATTTATCACTCTAATAGCTGGTAAATATACTTTATTTCCAATTATTGCATCTATAAGTTGCTCTTCATTAATATCATCCCTTATAACAACATCAGCATTATTTAAATATTCCATCAAAATTGCTTTTGCAACATCTTCACTTATTTTACACTTTTTTGAAAGCTGAATTGAAATCCCTCCCCTATCCTTTCTTCTTATAACAACATTTGGTTTTTTCTCATTTATCTTTATACCCGCCTCTCTTAACTCTTTTTCTATCTCCCCAATTTTATCAATCGAATATATATCCACCATTATAATTATCAAATCCACATTTCTAGCCATCGAAAATACTTCTCTTTCTTCGCTACTTTTTATTAACCCTGGCAAATCAATTATCTGGATCTGGCAACCTTCATATTCCATCATCCCTGGCACAGGCAATTTTGTTGTAAAAGCATAATCCGCAACCTCACTTCTTGCATTCGTTAAACAATTCAGCAAAGTCGATTTTCCAACAGATGGCGGTCCAACTATTGCAACACTTGCATCTCCCGCTTTCTTTATCGCAAATCCACGCCCTCCTTTTCTTCCTCCTTTCCTCGCCTCTTCCCGCAGGCGGGCGAGCTTCGCTTTCAGGAGCCCTATATGTTTTTCTGTTGCTTTATTGTAAGGGGTGTTTTTTATCTCCTCTTCAATTCTTTTTATCTCCTCTTCGATGTTCATAGGCACTCCTGCATATCTTATTTAAAACGCATTTTTCACAGAGAGGGTTTTTTGCTTTACATATTTTTCTTCCGTGTGCTATCAAAAGATTAGATAAATCAAACCATTTATCTTTTGGAAATTTCTTCATCAAATCTTCTTCAATTTTATCCCTGTTTTTTTCATCTGTAAGTCCTATTCTCTGGCTCAATCTCATTACATGGGTATCTACAACAATTCCCTCATCTTTCCTGAATGCATTTGAAAGAACAACATTTGCAGTTTTTCTACTCACTCCTGGCAGGGAAATCAAATCCTGCATATTATCAGGAATTTTTCCTCTGTATTTCTCTGATATTATTTTACAGCATTCCTTTATATATCTTGCCTTATTTTTATAAAAATTAACACTTTTTATATATCTCTCAAGCTCATTTATATCCGCACTTGCAAATTCTTCAGCACTTTTATATTTTTTAAAAAGCTCTTCTGTTACCATATTAACTCTTTCATCAGTTGTTTGAGCTGATAAAATTGTTGCGATAAGTAATTCCAAAGGATTTTTATAATTAAGTGCAGTGCCCTTAATATGGGGATATTCCCTCCTCAAAATATCTATTATCTCAATCATTTGGTGAATTAAGATAATCATTTATTTTAATTTTTTCATTTTAAAAAGCATTTCTCTCATTAAAACAAATAATCCTATTGCAAAACATTAGAGAATTTATTTAATATCCTCCAATTTTCAGAGTGGGGTCTCCAAGCAATATAAATTCCTCAATTGTCCATGTATCCCACATAGAACTAACATATTCCATCTGAGCTTTTGCAAAAACCTCTCCTAAAACATGCGTTTCTCTATATGCACTGAAAAATTTATATGCAAGATAGCTAGCCCCCCAATGAGGTCCATCTTCATCAACTCCAGTATATGCAACCCTTGTAGCCCCAACTGTCGCTATTGCCCCTCCATATGGATGGCGGATGAAATACCAAGCAAAGCATGGAAATGAAGCATTAAAAGGCACGGGCACACCGTCCTCTCTCAAATCAGATGAATTAAAATCAAGTTTTGCTGTAAGGCAAGCATCAAAAAATATTACTGGTAATTTATAGCCATTGAAAAGGGCAAGAATATATGGGGTAAAATATCTTCCAATCCATTCTTCGCCGCTTCCATGGGTTGCCCATCCATAGGGGAAGCCGTGTCCCGAATAATAAAGGAAGCCGCAACCTTTTTGTAAAGCCTTCTGAATTTCTAAAGGATTTAAATTTCCTAAGGAGTATTGAATTCTTATTGGTTCAAAATCATTCATTATCCGGGCAACAATTTCATTCATTACCTCTCCCTCTAAAATACCCCATCCTGGAAAAGTATCCCCCCCAACAAGAACTATTTTCTTGAACCATTCCTCACCTTTTGCCATGCTTTCGTATTTTATTATTTTGTTAATCACATTTTTAAGTACTAATTTATTTTCGCAGGCTATTCTACCAAGATATATGTCAGGATATAAATCTATAATATCTCCCTGTGTATATCCATCTTCATATTCCTCCCCGTATTTTCCATTTCCATTTGTATCCCATGAAGAAAATACAATTCTTCCATCTTCATATCTATAAATATCCGCATAATACAAATCTGTTGGAACTGGAAATTCTCTTAGCTTTGTCCCATCTCTCCATATATGCAAAGCATTTCTTATCGGCATTTTATAGATGTCCCCTACAAGCATAACATATTTTATTCCCCATTCCTCAATTGCATTTTTAATGAAATATTTCACTTTTTCAGCATCATCCCTGCCATTGCAGGGGAAATACTTGCTACTGTAAATTTCATTCAGCCCCACTGCTATTGTTTTTATTCCCTTGCTTTCCTTATGCTGCTTCAATGCTTCAATCTCGCTCAGCCATGCATCTGGTGAAATTATCAAGAAATCATATAGCGAGGCACTTTCAAAAATTTCGTTTGCAATACCATTGTAAATTATTGCAATTTTTCCATTTAATATTCCAACACCTATATAATCAGGTTTGTGAATATTTATATCTGGATAACCATTTTTTAACCATCCTATGCCTTCTTTTCTTTCTATTGAAAATGTTGAAGGAATTAACAAAATTGCAACGATGAATATTGCTATATATCTCATGTATTGATTATTGCGCTTGAGTATAAAATTTTTACCACCAAAAATGGTGCTGTTAGCTTAACCAAAATTTTCGATAAAAATATGCATCCCATAGATGCATTTGGTGATAAACGCAAAGGGATGCAATTATTGAAAGAAAAATGTATCGTTATGAGAGAAAGAACCAGTGGAAATAATACTTTACAGCGTATTTCTGTATCTGTGCAGATTGTCGCTAAGGGATGTTTCTACGGCAATTCGCATATTCGTAAAGAGAAGCAGAACTGCCATATGGAAATGGCTGCACAAATTCAGGAGTGTATTGAAAAATAGCATCTCAGATAAAAGCCTCAGTGTGTTGTCATTGATGAGACATCTCTTCAAATAGGGGATATGAATTTCTGGTTTTGGTTTGTCATTGAACCAGAAAGATTGTCTTCTTTATGATAAGTAGTAGCAGAACAAACATGGCCTGTAAAAAATTGATTTGTGCGATGCGAAACATGTATGGAAAATTGCAATCTGTTGCTATAACAGATGGAAGACCATATCTGATACTGAAAAGATACGGGATTCATCACGAGATTATTTCCGGGGGCATCAGAAATTATGTTGAAAGGGTAATTGAAACAATAAAAGATAGAACATTTTGATAACTATTTTCCAAGCAAGAGATGGAAAATAAAACATGTGAAGCTCTGGTTTTCCATTTATGTTTTCTATTATAATTGGATACGGAGCCATCAGAGTTTATCCAATAACTACAGTTTTTTATTGTAGAGGGATAACAATGTATAATGAATATGAAAGATTTATAGTAGCATTGCAGGAGGTGCTGCAATGCTAAAGTTAACAGCACCTATTTTAAACCGCAAAAATTAAAAAAGTTTTATTCCTTATACTCAAGCCGCCTTGGCTCAGCCGGGCAGAGCGATTCCTTGGTAAGGAATAGGTCCCGGGTTCAAATCCCGGAGGCGGCTCTTAAAAATACCGATAGCATTTTTATAATTTTAATAGCCCTTGCAGATTTTATCCATTTTATTTACATGGTATTGGAATCTATGAACCCTAGCATTCCTGGAATTATACAAAATATCTGAAATATAGGCTTATTATTTTTTCAAAGAAAGAGAAAAGATAAATGAGCTTCTGAAAAATTATATCTGATGCTATGCTTTTTGGCATAGATATTTTCAATGTTCCCCAATCACTTTCAGCACCATAATAATCTATTGCTCTAATCTTTATTAAATAATCTCCACTTGATTCCCAACTATGAGTTATGTTTATGGATATGCCAGATTCAGAATATGAGATATATTCATTTGAACCATCACCCCAGTCAATTTCATATATTAAATCATGATTGCTGGAATCTGACGAATTTACTGAAAAATTATAAATTGTCTGTATTTTTCCTGAAGTAATTCCTTCAATAATAGGTGTATCTGGCTTTTTATTCTGCCAAGGCTTCATCAATGGTTGATTATCCCGATTGGATTCTCCTAGGATATGATATGGTGTATCTCCAATACCATTGCCATTATTATCACTTCCTTTATAGTCATCCCAGTAGTTTCCATAGTAGAATTCTGAATCCCATTTATTTATGCTATAATCTTTTGCATGAAATCCTCTGTTATCAATGAAATTGTTGTTAAAAAGGTAATTATCTCTACACTCGTGCATAATGAAAATACCCCATTCATTATTTTGAATAGAATTCTCAAAGATTACATTATTCTTAGATGAGCTGTGAATATATACTCCATTCTGGTTGTTTTTTATAATATTTCCAGATATTGTGTTGTCATTTGATTGTATATCCAAACCACTACCCTCCTCAAATGTTCCACTGTTTTGTATTACAAAACCATGTAAATTCACTGCTTTACCTTTAATAGTAACTACATTACCCTCTTTTCCTCCATCTATTATAGGCTGCTCATAAGTTAGTGATATTAATCCTATGCAATCCTTGTCAATGATAATTTTCTCTTGATAAATGCCTGGAAAAACAAAAATTGTATCACCTTTTTTGGCTATATCAATCCCTTCCTGTATTGTTTTGTAAGGATTCTCAAATGAGCCGTCCCAGGGGCCTCCAGTATTACTATCATCAACATAATGGTTACGTTTTTCATCTTGAAATGGTGGCAGTCCCGGACCAGGTAAATCGAAAGGGGGGAGTCTGTTTGAAGATTTATATCGAAAATGGAAATACCATCCATCGCCTCCTGCAGGGGACATATCATCTATATGATAAGTCTTCCAAGGTTTTTTCATTTTTGGCTCTTTCCATTCAATTGTAACATAGTCGCATATATCCATAATATCTGTTGGTGGGTCCTTACTGTCTGCTACTCGCTGTATTATTCCTTTTTTACCATCGGAGGTATTGATTTCTTTTCCTTCTATATCTCCTTCCCCAATAGGATTTGGAAAGAAGTAGATAAAATCATCATTTTCACCTATATTTTTTTTTCGCTTTTAAAAAAATTCCAAAAACATTAGAGGTCAAAAATATTGCAATTGCTACCACACATATAATTTTCCTCATATATTAATGCTTATATCCATATATATACTTATCTATCCAAAATTTATAATTAAATATAAACTCCTCAAAGTTATCTTTAATAAATAACAATTCCTCGGCAATACCAACATCAACAGAAGAGTAAGTTTTTAAATATTCAAATCTTTTACCATTTTTTCTTCACTTAGTCTAAATTAATTCAAACAAATTGAAATAGTGATATGGTGTTGAAAAAGCAATTTTATCTCTTTCAGCGAAACTTACAACAAAATCTCCTGTCTCTGGACATGCAACCCACATATTCCATGCCCTATTGAAACTTGTTCCTTCAGCAAGTTTTATCAAAATTTTTAAAAGAGTATCGCTATCCCCTCGATATGTGCTCTGGAAAAGATACATTGAGGTGTTTAAATCAAATCTTCCATAGTTTTCTTCTATCATTTCACTCATTACTTTATAGCTCCTCCATATGACAAAAAATATATCATTTTCTGTAAATATTCTAATGAAACCAGATATTCCGGAAGGATCATAATGATCTCTCTGGGTTTTTGCAATTTCTGGAGAAATGAAAAAATTTGTTCTTCTAACCACTTCTTTTATTCCCCAGAAGGGAGGTGTTGATTCTACTAGATTATCATATGTGCCAACATAGGAATGGTTAGCGGTTACTTCAATTGCATACCCAGCTGGAATCTTACAATCCGACAAAATGAAGTTCCATCCAGCAGTGCTATTTTTTATTAAATAATCAGTTCCATCCCATATATTAGATGCATGGTCCAGCACCATCTCAACCTTTATAAATTCCGGTGTTCCATAAAAAGTTGAATCTCTACTCCAACAAGTCTGCATCCCTATGGCAATTCCCTTTTCATTAAATCCTCCGCCCCCATGCAGAGAGCCGGCAAAAGATGGTGAGACGGAAGCATAGCCATTTTTTGGCTTTCTTACAATTAAAACGGAATTTTCATGAACATATTTTCCAGTTAAGGGATCTCTTATATTCATTGGCAAATCGAAGCTTCTGAAGTGATAGAGTTTTCCGTCAGCGGTAGCATTTCCCCAGGCAGAAACACCAAAACAGCTCATCCCCCATGTTACAACAGACATGTAAGCAACAATAACATCCTCAAATTTTATTTCTGCTCCATCAGCAATACCATGCAGTTCCTCAATATATTCCTGCGGAATGTAATTTTTTGTTATATTCCATGCATTTAGGAGATCATCATAATTTGAACAATGGCTAAGAAAAGCTCTTATATTTTCTCTTGTCTCATTTCTCAAAAGAGAGCCGTGCTGGTAGCCCATTTCATAATTTGTTCCACTTATATGCAAAATTTTAACCCCTTCCTTCTCTTCAAGCCATCCCCCCATAGCATAACCAAAGCTTTTGCTGATGAAAAATTGCGGTGATATCGCCGCCAAAAAGATAACAAATGCAATCAATTTTCTTTTAATCATGAAAAAAGCATACAAAAATAATATTTAATTTTTGTTACTCATAAAATCAATCAAATTTTAAAAGAATTTACATAAGTCGAGATGGCAATTTAATTTCTAGGTTCATTAAACTTTTATCTTTTTCAATTCATCCGTTACTTCTTTCAAAATAAATAAAGGAAAGAAATTTAATCTTTTTCTTATAAGTTTAAATTCAGAAGAACAATAACCATGATGGAAGATAAAACAAAAGGAATGATTGCAATCATGGCTGCAAGCTTTTTTTGGGCTATTGAGCCAATTTTCGCAAAACTTGCTTATGCAAATTCTGATTTTATTCAAGCATCTGCAATAAGAGCAACTTTTTCCTGCATTATAGCAATTTTTTATGTAACAGTAATAAATAAATCCGATTTAAAAATAAAAGGAAAATATCTAATAAAAATTTTTTATATTGGAATTGTTGGAACTTTAGTAGGGGATTTATTATATCTTTTTTCATTAACAAAAATTCCAGTAATAAACGCTGTTTTAATTGGGCATATACAGCCTGTTTTTATAATAATGCTTGGTTTCTTTTTATTGAAAGAAGACAAATTAAATAAGTATGACTTCACTGGGATTTTTCTCATGATCTTTTCAGCATTTTTAGTAACAACAGGAACATTTCAAAATTTTTTATCCATGAAATTTGGAACAAGTGGCGATCTTTTTGTTTTGCTTGCAACATTTGCCTGGGCAACAACTGCAATAGTTGGAAGAAAATATCTCACTGGCATAAATGCTGGTGTTTTAACTTTTTACAGATTTTTGATAGCATCATTTCCTCTCCTTATTTATCTGGCGCTCAATTCAAAATTATATTTAGCAAACATTTATCAAATATTTCTTGGCTTTATAGGAGGAACAGGAACCATTCTATACTATGAAGGATTAAAAAGAATAAAAGCAGCTCAGGTATCAGCAATAGAATTATCAACCCCATTTTTTTCTTCTATCTTGAGCTTTTTTATTTTAGGAGAAACCTTAACCCCATTACAAATTTCGGGAATTTTTCTTCTTTTAGCTGGAATATATTTTTTATCTAAAAAAGAGGAAAATTAGAATGCGGGCGCCGGGATTCGAACCCGGGTTATAGCCGTGGCAGGGCTATGTGATACCAGACTACACTACGCCCGCTTAAAAGTAAATTATTAATTTGATATATAACATTTTATATTTTGAGTTAGGTGCTGTTAGCTTAACCAAAATTTTCGATAAAAATATGCATCCCATAGATGCATTTGGTGATAAAATGCAAAGGGATGCAATTATTGAAAGAAAAATGTATCATTATGAGAGAAAAAACCAGCGGAAATAATACTTTACAGCTTATTTCTATATCTGTGCAGATTGTCGCTAAGGGATGTTTCTACGGCAATTCGTATATTCGTAAGGAGAAGCAGAACCGCCATATGGAACTGGCTGCACAAATTTGGGAGTGTATTGAAAAATAGCATCGCAGATAAAAGCCTCAGTGTGTTGTCATTGATGAGACATCTCTTCAAATAGGGGATATGAATTTCTGGTTTTGGTTTGTCATTGAACCAGAAACCAGAAAGATTGTCTTCTTTATGATAAGTAGGAGCAGAACAAACGTAGGAGCAGAACAAACATGGCCTGTAAAAAATTGATTTGTGCGATGCGAAACATGTATGGAAAATTGCCATCTGTTGCTATAACAGATGGAAGACCATATTTGATACTGAAAAGATACGGGATT
>JACIWB010000036.1 GCA_014361245.1 Thermoplasmatales archaeon
TTTGGAGAAAGAAATGCTATAGAAGGATGGTATAGTTTATTCAAGGCAAGAGTTAAAAGATTCTGGAAACGGTGGAGTGTGGCTTGGGCTTGTCTTTACAATCTGGAGGTGTTAAGTTGACAGTCTCAGTGCGGGTTTAGATAAATATTAAATATCATGCTCACTTTAATATTAAAATATCTCTATGATAAAACATCTCTTTATGGTGATTATTTATGAAAACTCACAGGAAAATGTATGGCAGAACTAAAAAGGTTGAAAAGCCGAGCGTTGCGGTGCTGGGTGCAGGTCATGGCGGGCTTGCAATGGCAGCCCATATATCAATGATGGGCTTTGATACGAGAATCTATACAAGAAATCCGGAAAGAATTAGAGCAATCCAGGAAAGAGATGGAAAAATTGAGTTGCAGGGAATAATAAGTGGTTTCGGGAATGTATATGCTACAGAGAGCCTGAAAGATTGCCTAGATGGTGCTCATCTAATCATGGTGGTTGTGCCTGCAATGGGGCATGCATATTATGCTGAGCGCTGTGCACCATATCTTCAGGATGGGCAGATTGTGGTGCTGAATCCTGGCCGAACAGGTGGTGCATTGGAATTTAAACATGTACTTAAAAGCAATGGATGCAACTCAGATGTAATTGTATGCGAAGCACAATCACTGATATATGTATCAAGATACACGGATGTCACCCAAGCACATATTTTCCAGGTAAAAAATACGGTTGCATGCGCCGCCCTCCCAGCTTACAGAACGCCCGAGGCACTTAAAATAATCAACAAAATATATCCTCAGTTTGTACCTGCAAGTAATGTGCTTGAGACAAGCTTAGATAATATCGGGGCAATATTTCATCCTGGTATTACACTACTCAATGCTGCAAGAATTGAAGATGAAAAATCAGATTTTGAGTTTTATATTGAAGGTGTAGGCCCGACTACATCAAAAATTCTTGAAAAAATGGATATGGAACGGGTTGAGGTTGCAAGAAAACTTGGCATAAGAGTACATACTGCAAGAGAGTGGCTCTATCTTTCATATGACAGTGCAGGAAAAACACTATATGATGCAATTCTCGGAAACCCTGCATATAAAGGAGTGATGGCCCCAAAGACAATCCAACACAGATATCTCTACGAGGACATTCCATACAGTCTTGTGCCGTTAGAAGAATTCGGTAAATATGTAGGTACAGAAACGCCCACAATAAGTGCTATGGTTACGCTTGCTTCCACACTCCTAGAAACGGATTTCAGAAAGGAAGGAAGAACACTAGAAAAGATGGGAATAAAAGGGTATAGCATGAGTAAATTGAGAAAATATATAACGACAGGTGCGTGAATATGAAAAGAATTGTCTGCGCAACCCTCGGGAATTGTATTCATGTGATGGGCCTCTACCATTTCATGGAACTGGCTGATTCACTTGGCTATAAAACCGAATTTCTTGGGCAGGGGCTAACCATACCTCAAATTGTTGATTTTTGCCTTAAAGAAAAGCCAGATATTGTAGCACTGAGTTATCGCCTCACACCAGAGAGCGCAGAGCAGATGTTCAGAGAGTTAAAGGAGGCAAGAGAGAAACACAATCTGAAATCCATATTTATATTTGGAGGCACTACTTCCGTTGCAGAAAAAGCAAAGCTTTCAGGGGCATTTGACCGCGTGTTTTCAACAGAGAGTACAATGGACATTGTAGCATATCTCAAGGGAATCCAGATAAAAAGTGAAAGGAGCGCGATAGCACAAACGCTCCCCGAGCGAATTGAGCGTTGCTATCCCTACCCTCTCGTTCGCCACCATTTTGGAAGGCCTACAATGAAAGAGACATTGGAAGGGGCAAGAAAGATTGCAGAAAGTGGTGTTCTTGATATCCTCTCAATTGGTCCTGATCAGAATGCACAGGAATTTTTTTTCAGGCCAGAGTTTATGAACCATGCGCTTGATGGTGCTGGCGGGGTGCCATTACGCAAGCCAGAAGATTTGAGCGAGATTTATCGCGCAACACGATGTGGAAACTTCCCGCTGGTTAGATGTTACAGTGGCACAAATGACCTGGATAAATGGGCGATCATGCTTAAAGAGCGAATAAACAATGCCTGGGGTGCAATTCCCATATGCTGGTATAGCGAGCTTGATGGGAGGAGCAAAAGAAAGTTACGCGATGCAATTAGAGAAAACATAGAGGTAATAAGATGGCATGCGCAGAATGGTGTTCCTGTTGAGGTGAATGAGTCGCATCAGTGGGCACTGAGATATTGTTCGGATGTAATTGAGGTTGCAACTGCATATATAGCAACCTACATCGCAAAGTCCGCTGGTGTGAAGTACTATGTAATGCAGTACATGTTTAACACCCCGCCGGGTATCTCACCAAAAATGGACCTGGCAAAGATGCTGGCAAAGATAGAGATGGTTGAGGAATTACAGGATGAAAATTTTCGCATCTACAGAATGGTAAGGACAGGTTTGGCAAGTTTATCTGCGGATTTTAATGTGGCAAAGGGACAGATGGCTTCCTCAATCTTTTTTGCAATGTCTATAAAACCGCACATTGTGCATGTTGTTGGTTATTCTGAAGGAGACCATGCAGCCACCGCAGATGAGGTGATTGAGAGTTGCAAAATTGCAAGGGGTGCGATTGAAAACGCACTGCTTGGTTTGCCCGACTTTGCATGCGATAGGGAGGTGCAGGAGAGAAAGAGAAAAATAAAGAGTGAATGCAGTGTGTTGCTGGATGCTATAAAAAACTTAGGTGATGGAAGTGATGCATCTCTTGCAAACCCAGATGTGATTTTTAAGGCGATAAAGATTGGATTGCTGGATGCGCCACAATTAAGAGGAAGGCCTTGTGCAAAGGGTAAAGATGTGACAAGGATAATTAACGGTGCATGCCTGTCAGTTGACCCAGAGACAGGTGAGCCAATTGATGAAAGAGAGCGCATAAGGAGAGTTCAGGAGGAAGAGAAATGAGTGGTATTGCAGGTGTAATCGGAGAAGTGGATAAGCACACCGTTAAAAAAATGATTGAAAAGCTTGTTTATCGAGGCAGGAAAAAGAGAACAATTACAGGAAAAAACTTTGCATTTTGCATTGCGCAGTCAAATGATAGCGATGTGTATGAAAGTGATAACGCAATTTGCCTAATTGATGGTCATGCTAAATGGTATAGATTTAAGGGTGCGGAGGCAATTGCAAGGAGCAGTGCATGTAGAAAGATGGATGGATGCAGAGGTGCATTTGCAGGAGTACTCTGGAACGGAAAAGAGTTTCATCTGTTCCGTGACCATCTTGGTGTGAGACCAATGTTTTACGCAAAGATAGGAGAGTGTGTGTATTTTGCCTCTGAATTAAAAGGCTTCTTACCTCTCTTACCCTGCATGCCAGAATACATAAATCCTGGGGAAGAAGTCATAATAAGGGAGGAAAAAATACGGAGAAGGCGTTATCATGTGCTGAAGGCGGCGGAGAAGGCAAATGAATGGAGCATGGATACTGCGATAAAAAAGTTGGATGCATTGCTAAAAAGGGCGGTTGCATTCAATCTCTCAGAGAAGTGCGGTGCCTTGCTTAGCGGTGGTATTGATTCCTCCTGTATTGTGTGGTACGCATCAAAGAAAGTGCCGGATTTACGCACATTCACCGCATGTTTCAAGGAGGGAAGTGAAGATGCCATTCATGCGGAAGCACTTGCTGAGGAAATCGGGACAAGACATAAAACAGTGGAATATGACCTTGAGGATATGCTCTCAGTGCTCCCAGATGTGATATATTATCTTGAATCATTTGATTTTGCACTTGTAAGAAGTGCCATCCCGAACTATATTGTGGTGAGAGAGGCATCAAGGTTTGTGAATGCACTCCTCTCTGGGGAAGGTGCTGATGAGCTTTTTGCCGGCTATTCATACCTCAAGACATTCAGGGAATCTCTTCATGAGGAACTGCTTTCCCTTCTTTATTCTGCGCATAACAACGCTTTTCAGAGAGACGATAGAATGTTCTTTGCCCATGGTGTTGAGTTTAGGGTGCCGTTTGTCTATCAGCCAATAGTAGAGTTTGCATTCTCACTTCCCGCATCATACAAAATTCATGATGGTGTTAATAAGTATGTGCTCCGCAAACTGATGAATAAAATTGGAATGCCAAGATACATAACTGAGCAGGAAAAACGCAAATTTTCAGATGGTGCAGGCTCCATGTTTACAATGAAGAAATTTGTGGAAAGCGAGATAGGTGATAGAGATTATAACTCTGCAAGAGAAAAATACCAATTTTTGAGATGCAAAGAGGAGTTGTATTATTTTCGCATTTTCAAAGAGCATTTTCCCGAGGAATGGTATAGCCTGATAGGATTTACAAAGAGGCCAGAGCGGTAATTTTAAGGAATAAATTATTGGGGACATATCTTCATCACACAATCTGATAAAAGCAAAGCATAGGCTGATGCAAAACAAAGAGATTTTCCGCAAATTTCGTAAAGGGATGGGAAATTAAATGCCCATATTGTTCATCTAAAAAAATTATTAAGAAAGGAAAGAGACTTATCAAGAATATTTTTCTCTCCCTATTTAAAAAATTCTTTAAAGAGTTGTTTTTGTTAGTGATGGGAGAAAGCATTACAGAAATGCTTTTAACAAATATTTTTCTAAAGTATGCAAGCTAGTGCATGGTGTTCCAATAGCATGTAAAAGATATGGCTTAGAACATAACAATAATCCAGTTGAAAGATATAATGAAGATATTAAGCAAAGATATAAAACAATGCATTCCTTCAAATCTTTTGATTCAGCGAATGCTTTTCTTAGTCTTAGGAGAATAGTTTATAATTTTGTAAGAGGAGATGAAAATAGAGCTATGAAAGTTGGTATAAGTTTAGAGCTTGGACAAAATAGACTATATGCTCTTATAAAATTTTGATATAAGAGATATCATTCATTTCGAGGAGAATCCATTTATCCAAAAATTTTTATAATATTACAGTATTATATTGTGATATTACATGAATACATCAAAAATATATGAACTCCACAAATATATCAGAGCTCTTCACTGCCCTACCAGATGGTTAATCATTGAGTTCATTGGAAAAGGAAAGAAAAGCACAAAAGAAATATATGATTATCTGAAAAAAATAGGTGAGGACATAAAACCATCAACTCTCTATTACCATTTATCCGAACTAAGCTTGGCTGGCATTATTGAAGTAGCAGAATATAAGGAGGAGGGGGGCGGCGCACCCGAAAAAATATGGAAATTGAAAAAGAGAAGGATTGTTATTAATCTTTTAGAGGGAGTTAAAAATGGAAAATAATTTTATTATAGAAGCACATAATATAAAAAAATCCTTTGGTAGCATCATTGCTTTAGATGGCATAAGTTTTAAAGTAAAAAAGGGTGAAATATTCGGCTTTCTTGGCCCAAATGGGGCGGGTAAAACAACTACATTTAGAATACTTACTGGAATAATAAAGCCCGACGAAGGAAATGCAAAAATTGCGGGTTATGATATATTAAAAGAAACAATAAAAGCTAAGGAATTGATAGGTGTTCTACCTGAAACGCCAAATGCATACCCAGACTTATCAGTGTGGAAAAATATAACTTTTATTGCTCATCTTTATAATGTAAAAAATTTTGAAGAAAAAGCGAGAAACCTTTTGAAAGAATTTGATTTATATGATAGGAAGGATAGCAAGGCAAAAGAGCTTTCAAAGGGCATGAAACAACGCCTTCTTTTATGTATGGCAATGATAAATGACCCTCCAATACTATTTCTTGATGAGCCAACAAACGGTGTGGATGTGCAAAGTGCGAGATTGATAAGAACGAAGATAATGGATTTGGGAAAAGAAGGGAAAACGATTTTTTTAACAACACATAATCTTGAAGAAGCAAATTTAATGTGTGATAGAGTGGCAATTATAAAAAAGGGGAAGATAATTTGTATTGATAGCCCAGAAAATTTAAGGAAAATTACAGGAAAAACTATAACAGTTGAGGTAAAGTTTGACAGGGAATTTGATGATGCAAAGAAAGTATTTAAAGGAGCAGAAATAGATGGAAAGACAATAAAAATATCAACAGAATCGGTAAATGACACTATCTACTATATCACTGATTTGGCAAGAGATAAAAGATTGAAAATAGAAAGCATAAATGTAGAGAAAGCCTCTCTGGAAGATGTTTTTATAAAATTGGTGGAGGGAAAATGCTAAAAAAAGTATGGACAATTGCGGAAAAAGATATTTTAATGTATTATTTAAAAGGACCAATAATAATATTTGGTGTTTTATTCCCTTTTTTCCTTTTCTTTGCTTTTTACATAGGAAGAAATCTTTCTCTTAGCTTTTTATTATCTGGATTGGTTTCAATGACCATATTCTTTACATCAACCGCTGTTTCCCCGGTTATAGCTCCGTGGGAAACTCAGATGAAAACACTTGAAAGATTGATTTCTTGTCCTGTTTCAATAAAAACAATTATAATGGGAGATATATTCGCATCATTTATTTTTGGTGTTATCATATCCTCTGTTCCTATATTATTTTCCATATGTATTGGAATAAATATTTATCATCCTGTCCTTTTGTTTGTTGGCTTAATTATTTCCGCTTTTTGCTTTTCTTCGCTTGGCATTCTATTTTCATTTCCTCCTACAAGCCTTCCATCAAACATTATGATGTTCTCTAATCTCATAAAATTTCCACTTATTTTTATGAGCGGTATTTTTATACCCATTGGAGAATTGTCCGAGACAGGAAGATATTTCTCGTTTATTTCACCCCTCACCTATTCCACTGATATTGTGAGATATTCTTTTGGAGAGAAGGCATATTTTTCCCCTTTTTTTAATTTATTTGCTCTTTTAGTTTTCTCTTCTCTTTTCCTATTACTTGCAATATATCTGCACGAAAAAAACCTCGAAAAAAGATTTTTAAGATAAGTTTTAAATAATGGAATTTTATATGAATTTCGATTCATATGAAGGATGATAAATTCCTTAAATGTATTGTTGATGCTAATAGAAGAAAAATTTTGAAATTCCTTGGAGAGGGAGAAAAATGTGTTAATGAAATATCTGAATTTACTGGTATAGAACAGTCTCTTGTCTCGCATCATCTAAAAATGCTTCGAGATTGCGGGCTTGTTAAAGGAAGGCAGGATGGGAAAAAGACGATGTATTCCTTGTCAGATGATGAAATATATAGCATCATCAAAATGATAGAAAAAGTTGCATATAAAATAATAAAGGAGTGTGAATAATGGAAAGGCTTGGAATATTTGAAAAATATCTTACATTGTGGGTGGCAATTTGCATAATTTTGGGTATTTTAATTGGAAAATTTTTCCCAGCCTTCCCAGAAATTTTAAATCATCTTGAATATGCCCATGTTTCACTACCTGTTGCTGTGCTGATATGGCTGATGATATATCCTATGATGGTAAAAGTTGATTTTGATAGCATAAAAAATGCGGCAAAAAAACCAAAAGGATTGGTTATCACATGGGTAACAAACTGGCTTATCAAACCTTTTACAATGTATCTTTTTGCCTCCTTTTTCCTAACTATTTTATTTGCAAGATATATCCCTCCAGATTTGCAGAAGCAATATATTGCGGGGGCTGTTTTTCTTGGCGCCGCCCCCTGCACCGCAATGGTATTTGTATGGAGTTATTTGAGCAAGGGTGATGCTGGCTATACTCTTGTGCAGGTGGCTACAAATGACTTGATTATTTTATTTGCTTTTGTTCCGATAGTTTCCTTCTTGCTGGGTATAAGCGGGCTTGCTGTTCCATATTATACACTTTTTTTATCTGTTATTCTTTTTGTTGGTATTCCGCTGACATTTGGTTATTTAACAAGGCGATGGGCAATAAAAAGGAAGGGCATAGAATGGCTGGAAAAAGTTCTTTTGAAGAAGATGGGAAAAGTTACAATAATAGGATTGCTTCTAACTCTAATCATTCTTTTCTCTTTTCAGGGAGAAATAATCGTATCAAATCCGTTCCATATAATGCTTATCGCAATTCCTCTTGCAATTCAAACATACTTTATTTTTGCGATTGCTTATGGATGGGCGTATCTATGGAAGCTTCCTCATAGCATAGCAGCTCCAGCGGCAATGATAGGAGCAAGCAATTTTTTTGAACTGGCAGTGGCAGTTGCCATATCTGTATATGGACTTGCATCAGGTGCCGCCCTCGCTACTGTGGTAGGTGTGCTTGAGGAAGTGCCAATTATGCTTAGTCTCGTGGGAATAGCAAACAAGACAAGGCATAAGTTCGAAAAAAAGAGAATTCTTTTCCTCTGCGTTGAAAATTCATGCAGGAGCCAGATGGCAGAGGTAATATTTAATTCAATCGCAAAAAATGCTGAGGCAGAGAGTGCTGGAATAAAGCCAGCAAGTAAGGTAGATGAAAAGGCAATTGAGGTAATGAAAGAAATAGGAATTGATATAAGCAATAAAAAGCCAAAATTATTAAGCAGGGAGAAAGAATATGATATTATTGTAACAATGGGATGCATGAATGGCTGTCCGATAACTCCAAAAGAAAAAACAATTGAATGGAATATCCCCGACCCAAAGGGAAAGAATATTGATGAATATAGAAAAGTGAGAGATGAAATAAAAAAAAGTATAGAAAGATTGATAGAGGAAAGAATATGAAGAAGACTGCACTAATAATAATTTTTATGATAGCTTTAACTGGTTGTGTTAAAAATTCAATAAATGAAAAATATATTATAGGGGATGGGGATGATGATTCCTGGATTGATTATCCTTCATGGCATCCAAAAGCTGGAGAAAAAGTTGAGCATCCTTCATGGGTTTTGAAAGAAATTGAAAAGAAGCCGCTCGTAATATTGGTTCATAGTAACAATTGCTTGCCATGCATACAGCAGCAGAAGGATTTAGAAGATTTACTGGAGAACTTTGGGAATGATATTATATATGTTGACATAACTGCGGATGGGAGCGATAGCAGGGCGTGGGATGCGTACAATATTTATTATCCGTTAGAGGGGCAGTGGTATATACCTTTAACAATCATAATTTCAAAATTAGAATATAAAGGAGAAAGCTGTATAATATGGCACTCGGAGGTTGGAAGAACTGGAAAGGATTGGCTAACTAAATACATCAATAACTCTATATCCTATTATGGTGCAAAAATATGAAATCTACATCAATAATTTTGATGGTAATTCTTCTTTTAAGTTTTTGCCATCCATCAACTGGAAATGATGAAAATCACGCTCCTTTGTTTAGTTCAGTAACAGTTGATGGAAAAAATTTTTCATTAAATGATTGCAAGGGAAATGTTACAATTCTTCACATTCAGAATTTTGAGAACCCTCTATGTATCGAATGCGAAAAAGAGATGAGGGATCAGATTATTGAGTTGGCAAAAATATCAGAAGAAAAGATAGATAATATCACAATTGTAACTATAAACATAAGGAAAAATTACGCATCAGAAGATGGAAAAACACTTGCTGAAAAATGGTACAAAATTAATTTAACATGGTACTGGATTGAAGATTTCCCGCCTTATAATATAGCAAACTTATACTCAAAATATTATATAGTTGATGGAGCATTTGCAAATCCTACAATATTATTGATTAATCAATCATTAGTTGTTATTAGGGTCTATCATATTTATTGCATGGGTAAAGGAGAAATAGACGGTTTGCAGAAAGCAGAGTCGCTATTAGAAGATGCCAAAAAAATTTTGGCCGGAGAATTTGATGTAATAAGCAAAAAGAGTGAAAATAAAATAACATTTTTTGGCATGTTTATTCTTGGTATGATAACTTCTTTTTCTCCTTGCTCTCTCGCCCTTTTAATTTCAATGATTTCCTATGTTTTTGCCACTAAAAGCAATGGAAATTTTAAAAAGGAAGCATTAATTGGATTAGGAGCTGGTATATTCTTTACTCTTGGCTTATCCGTTATTTTTTTCATAATTGGAATTATGATTTCCTCCGTAGGGTTTTTCATATCAATTTCCTCCCTATTCTATCTAATAGCAGGAATAATTCTTCTTATTCTAGGAATAAACATTTTCAAGCCTTTAAAAACAGAAGTTGGAGGGCAATTTAAAGAAATGGGAATAAAATTTTTTGGTAAATTAAGCTCAAAATCATTGTTTCTGGGTGCATTCTTTTTAGGCATAATTTTTGCTGTTGGATGGGCGCCATGCGCCATATCGCTGGTTCTCCCTGTGTTTATTCTGGTTATGACTCAAAAAGCGACATTATTGATTGGAGGGACGCTTCTTTTTGCTTTTGGAATAGGATATGGTTTTCCGATAATTTTTCTTACAACTGCAACGAGAGGTATGAAAGCAAGGATAGGAAGCGCTTATATAAAGGCTGGCAAAATAATTGAAAAATTTTTCGCTATGGCAATTATTGTAATTGCTTTTCTATTTATTCTTAGATATTTTGGGATAAATTTCTGGTAAAGAAAAGTTTTTTATTTGTTTTTTAATATTCATTGATGAAGAAAGAAATACTTGTAAAGGATATAATGAGCAAAGCTCCTGTTATAGTAAAAAGTAAGGCAAGTGTTATTGATGCGGCAAAGGAGATGAAAATTGAAAAAGTTGGAAGTGTAATTGTTGTTGAAAATGGTAAGCCAGTCGGAATATTAACAGAGAGCGATATCTTGAAAAAAATTGTTGCAGAAGGAAAGGATGCTTCAAAAATAAAGGTGAAGGATGTAATGAGCACTCCTTTAATCAGCATTTCTCCAGATGAAAAAATTGAAAAAGCAGTTAAATTGCTTGGAAAAAATAGAATAAGGAGATTGCCTGTAATAGAAAATGGAAAACTTGTTGGAATAATTACAGAAAGAGACATTGTTCAATTCTCCCCTCTATTCATTGATTTGGTTGAAGAATGGGCTAAAATAACAAAAGAAAGGATTGAATATGAAAGAAGCGAAACAATGGCAGGAAAATGCGAGGAATGCGGAATGGCTACAGACAAACTTATAGAAGTAGATGGAAGAATGCTCTGTGAATTTTGTGCTGAGCTTTAGGTGATTTTATGAAAGTAAAAGATATAATGACAAAAGGAGTTATTTATGTAAATAAAAGAGACGATGTTGATTATATACTTCAGCTGATGGAGAAATATAAAATAACAAAAGCCCCGGTAATCGAGGATGGAAAGCTTGTTGGAATAGTAACTGATAACAAGATAGCGGATAAGCTCGGGAGCATAAGAAGCAGGGGCGTGACGCCAGCCCGCATGCATGCAATGACTGTTATGGAGAAAAAATTTTATGTTGTCTCGCCGGACACACCAATTGAAGAGATACTTGAGACTGTTGGTGAGCCAGGGCCGACAATGCTTCCTGTTGTTTCAAATGAGCATCTTGTAGGGGTAATAACAAAAGCCGATTTGCTTCCGCTCATTGATGATGAAGGCAGTATAAAGGAAATAATGAGTTTTCCAGTTATTTCTGTTTCTCCTGATGATAGGGTTGTTCATGCAAGAAGATTGATGATCGATAAAAATATAGCAAGAATTCCTGTTGTCAAAAATGGTAAAATAATTGGAGTGATTTCTGATTGGGAAATTGCAAATGCTTTTGCAAAATTGAAAAAAAGCATAGCATTGGGAAAGCAGAGCTCGCATATAAAGAATTTACTTGTAAAAGATGTGATGAAAAGCCCGGCAATAACCGCAATAGATACAATAACAATAAAAGAGGCTGCAGAAATAATGATAAAGAATGAAGTTGGATGCCTTCCGATAGTTGGAGGAGATAAAAAAATTAGAGGAATAGTAACAAGAACAGATTTGCTTAAAAGATTGCTAAAAAAATTAAAGAAGAGGCAATGAACGGAGCCATTCTATATCACTGAAATAGAGCATTCTTATATCATTGAGTCCTAACAAATTCATTGCCATCCTTTCGAGCCCGAGCCCCCAGGCAAGCACTGGATATTTTATTCCAAATGGCTCAGTAACTTCTGGTCTGAAAATCCCTGAGCCACCTAATTCAATCCATCTACCATTGAACTCTACCTCAATTTCCATCGATGGTTCTGTATATGGAAAATAGGAAGGACGAAACCTTATTTTTTCAAATCCCATTTTTGAATAAAATTCCTTAAGAATGCCCTTCAGCATGCAAAAATTTGCATCTTTTTCATAGACTATTCCCTCAACCTGATGGAATTCTGGGAGATGAGTTGCATCAATATTTTCTCTTCTAAAAACTTTCTCTATGGAAAAAACTTTTGCGGGAGGAGAAGGATTATTTATTAAATAGCGAATTGTATTTACAGTTGTATGTGTTCTTAAAATTACTTTTTTTGCTTCTTCCCTGTTAAACTTATATTCCCATCCCCTCGAGCCAGTTTTCCCCCCATTTTCATGTATTTCAGCAACAATATCAAGCATATTTTCATCTATTTCCATTGAAGGAAGTTTGCAGTAAAATGTATCCTGCATATCCCTTGCAGGGTGATCCTGAGGTATAAAAAGTACATCCATGTTCCAGAAGGATGATTCTATATAATTTCCTTTTATCTCTCTGAAACCCATTGAAGAAAATATTCTTCTTATTTTTTCAATAATTTGAGTTAATGGATGGAGTTTTGCGGGATATATTGAAGGAGAAAATGCCTTCACATCATACTTTCTAAATTTTTTATCTTTCCAGCTTCCATTTTTTAACATTTCTGGGGTTAGCTGAGAAATTTCCTCTTCAAATTTTATTCCTTTCCTCACTGTTTCCCATCCCTCTTCAGTAAGAACAAAGCTTCTCGCAATCCTTTTTCTTTCCCTTATTGCATCCCTCCTTTTCAAAATATTCAGAATTTCTTCCTCTATATCATAATTTCCATCTTTTATCTTTTCCAGGGCTTCCTCCTCCGCCTGCCTTGAGTGCATCTCTTTTTTTCCTTTATCAGTTATTTTTAGGAATTTTTTGTCGCCTATTTCATCGATCCTGCACCATCCTTTCCTGAGAGCCCATCCAAGCAGAATTGCGAATTTTTTGCCAAATTTTTCTTCGAGCTCCTTTATTTCCCCTTCCTCTATCTTTTTCTCCGGCAAACCTTCCTTAAAAAATTTTTTTCCTTCATGAGTTAATAAATATTCTCTAACAATTTTTTCTTCACTCCTCAGAAGCCCTTTAGATTGGAGCCAGGAAGCGGCGTTCATAGCCTTAACCATATCCATCCCAATTTCTTCAATGCTTGCTCTTCCGTTTTTCTCTGCAAGCTTAACAAGCAGTTCTTTTTCTAAGGGTGAAAGAGTTTCCATTGTTTTGTTATTTATGAGAAGTTTAAATTAATTTCTGTTGTGTATTGTCAAGTAACATCGGTAACATTTTTTGAAAAATATACATTGGCAGGATAATCATGGATACCCATGTGGTATCTATGATTGTTAAACCATTCAATAAATTCCTGAAGTAATAAAAGAACATTTTCAGAAATTCTTCATTGAAAGTTCTTATGGCTCTTTCAATCTTTCCTTTTGTTTGTGGATAATAGGGAGGAGTATATTCAACTTCTATACCTTCTTTCTTACACCATTTTTCAATAGTTTCTTTCAAAGAATGGGTCACATCTTCTGTTTTTATTCTATCATAAATGTTACAGTGTAATCTTGAATTATCATCAATGACTATTAGAGCATATTGTTTTCTCCCCTCTATATTGAGTGGACC
>JACIWB010000037.1 GCA_014361245.1 Thermoplasmatales archaeon
ATGATAGAAATCATCAATGAAATAGAGAACATCAAAGCATCAATAGAAGAGAAAACACAAGAAGAAGAAACAAACGAAGAAACAGATGAACAAGTAACAAAATCAGCCGCACTCAAAGGACAAGTAGGGGTCACAAAATCAGAATCAGACCTCTACACCGAAATGGGAGTGGACAGGTTCGGAAGACCAACATAACGAGGTGATGGAATATGGACATAACCAACATATACAACAAACCATTTGTAATAGTACCAAAAATAGACGTCCCCGACCTTGGACGGGGGGTTCTACCAGTACAAAGATTTGGACAATTTGTCAGAGCAATACGAGAATCCTCAGTAATAATCAAAGAAGCAAGAATACTCAACGCAATGAAATCATACGAAGTCGACATCAGCAGAATAAGTCTCGGCGTTGAACTTGAAGCAGGTCGAGACGAAACCGGTTCAAAAGTAGCACCCACCGACGATGAAGTAGAAGTTACAACAAACACATTATCAATGAAAGAACTCACCACAGCCGTTACAATCGAGGATGAAGCACTCGAAGATAACATAGAGCAGCAGCAATTTGAACAAACAATTGTCAGCCTACTTGGTGAAGGAATATCATATGATCTCGAAGTATACTTCCTTCACGCTGACACAACCTACACCGGCGACAGGGCACTGCTCAAAACCAACGATGGTTGGCTAACCCTTGCAGGTGAAAAAGTCACAGACACAGATCCTACAAACGAAACATGGCCAACAAACTTATTCGATGACATGATAGAAGCACTTGAAAACAAGTACAAGCAGAAACTACCACAGATGAAATTCTACGTATCATATCAGATCTGGAAAGCATACAAAGATCAGTTGAAAGGACGTGAAACAGGACTCGGTGACCAGGCACTCACCGGCGGGGATGGTGTGCCATACGATGGTGTGCCAGTACAGTACGTCCCAGCACTCGATGCCCTGAACGATGGTAAGGTCAGAGCACTCTTAACCATACCCACGAACCTTGTATATGGTTTCTGGAGAAACATTCGAATTGAACCAGCCAGGGATGCCAGGATGCGAAGAACATCATACATAGCAACACTCAGAGCAGACTGTCACTACGAGGACGAGAATGCAGCAGTTTCAGCTAAGATTGCCGCACCAACACCATAGATAATATCATTTAGGTGATGTCATTGCCAGAGAATTTACCAATAACATTTCCTGAAGAACTCGAAGAAGAATTTATGAACGCACTAACCAATTGTGGTGAGGGATCAGTAAATAATCTAAGTGATTTTTTTGGTAAGACTTACAAATGCCAAAAAGGAATGAGTGAGGTACTTAGAAAGATTCTTGCAGCCAATTCAGATTTGTTTAAGACAGGAAACACTAAAAGGTCAAAAATCAAGTCACTTGAAAGAATAGCTACAATGATTACATTCATGCTATTATGCGATGAAATGGTGATCAATGTATTGCAGCAGAAGATCAGTGACTTGGATAGTAGGGTTAGTGCACTCGAAAATCCTGGAGGGTGATAAAATTTGATAACAGCTGCCGATATACTCATTGAACTGCAAAAAGACTCATTCACAGAAACAGAACAAGATTTCATAGAAAAAAAGATCACATACTACACAACCAGAGCTGAAAAAATAGCACCGGAATCACCAGAAGAAATCAAAAATGAATACATAACGGCTGCGGTTATCAAAGACTATAAGACAGCAGATGACATTTCAAGCTTTTCTGATGGTCGATTTACATTAAACATTGACAAAGAAGAAATAATACAAAGATACAAAAGAGCACTACAAAAACTCTATGGAATAAAAATCTGGAAACCATGACATTCACAAACAAATTCGAACAAATTCTTAGATCTCACGGTCTCGACATCATATTGAGAAAAAGGGTTGAAGGCCCAAATGACCAGCGAGGCCATCCTACAGTCACATATGATGAAATAGGGATCAGAGCATTTCTACAACAAAACACTGGCAGTGAGCAATTAATACTTGGACAACATGTCAAAAATTATGATGCATTCATGCTCACAAGCAAACAAGTACAGATAAAAGAAGGCGACGAAATACAATGGCATGACAAGATATTCAGAGTCGCAGAGATCATAGAAAATCGTTCACATATCGAATGTCACTTGAAAAAGGTTGAAGCATGATCACAATCACCATAGAGAAACCCAACATCCCAAACCCTGGGGAAGCAGAAGCGAAAGTATCAGAAACAATACAACGCATACTCGACACACTCGCAAGCATAGCAGAAGAAATAGCACCAAGAAAAACAGGACAACTCGCAGCCTCCCACACCTACACGGTTGAAGGGAACACAGGAGAACTCACCAACACAACAGACTACCTACAATACGTCCTCTACGGTCGTGGATGGGTCTTCCCCGTGGAAAAAAAAGCATTATACTGGGAGGAGCTTGACCATCCTGTGGCATACGCCAGGCCAGCAGAACCCAATGACTACTTTACACTTGCAATTGATGCCACACCAGTAGAGTCAATCGTCGAGGAAACATTCATTGACTGGTTGAAGGGTTGAAAAGATGGATGATGAACTTGAACTACAACTCAAAGAAACAATAGAAAACCTGGAAATAGTTGATACAGTAGTCTTAGATTTCCAAGAGAAACTTGATGGGAACTCTGCGATAATCATTAGTATCGACAAGATCAACAATATACAACCTTACCTTGACAAACAAGGCAATCTAATAGAATACCAAGCAACAATATTCGGTATCTGGAAATCAGACGATAACCCATCTGAAATCATCGAACAAAGGAATCATGCTATTAGAGAACTACTATCAACATTCATAAAAACTAGACTTGGCAACTCTGAAGTTACCGTCACGAGCTGCGATAAAAACGTATGGAGAGACAGGACAAATGATACACGATATTATTTCGCATTTCAGATGACACTCAAAATTAAAAAAATAATTATTTGAGGTGATAATTATGAAAGTTAACATACTCGCAGAAGACATACTAACCGGTGAAAATGTAGGATTCTTCCTTGGCATACCCATAGAGAATGAAACACCAATAGGAAATATAGACGGGACGAACAAAGACTTCAAAGTGGCAAACCCACCCATCTTCCCAAGATCCTGCAACGACCTAACAGTAAAACCAGCAGATCTCACCGTCACCGTAGACGGTGAACCTGCAACAGTCAACACTATACTCTTCAATGAGAATGAAGGATACGCTGAGGGATTCACCCTAAATACAGCCCCAGAAACAGGAGACGAAGTGAAAGTCTCATATGTTGAAGAGCTTGAACCATTCCTAGCACAAGACGTTACACCAGACGTGAAGCAAGACACCAAAGAAATATCAGTACTCAATCAAACAGCTAAAATCACAAGTTATGCAGGTATGACCTTCAGCATAAAATCTGAACAGATACTTTCCAAAAACGGCATAAAACAATTCGAAAAGCTAATGTATGAGGAAAAGGAAAGCGACACGCAAAAAATAGTCTATGAACTCAGAGACAAACCACTCAACCTATACGGGTACATGGTATACCATATTGGAGATGACGTGCTTGCCAGATTCTACTTCCAAAATGTGAAGATGGTGCCAAGCATCCCAGGTGGAAAAGCTGGAGACGAACTATCATTCACACTCGAAATGACAGTCGCTGACAAGCCTATCTTAGTCGTGCCAAAAGTCTAAGAGTGTGTTTTGGGATGGCCACAGCAAAATTTTCATTTTTCAAAACAAAAAAGCTCCAAATCGGTGACCAAGAAGTTGAAATTGAAGGCTACCATGTGATAGACAGTGAATATGTTATCCCCCTTGTCGAGAAGAGGAACGAAGCCTATGAGATCGGAGCAGAATACCAGCAATTCATCGAAAAAATAGGGAAGAAAAAAGACAAAGAGATCACACCCGAAGACGCGAAAAAAATCAAAAAAATGAAAGACAAAATAGACAAACTACTTGTTGAAGTCAGCCAAATAAGTTACCCACTCGCACAAAGAGGAATAAAAAGAGCACTCTACAAGAACACGAAAGAATACAAAGAGGCCGAAAAGGAAAACAAGGCCACAGAATACATTGACAAGTTACCCAACATAGAATTACCACCATACGCGGTGACAGAAATTGTCAACACAATGCTTGAGCTCGGTAACCCCGACCTCGTAGGCACCCCATCACAAGAAGAGGAAAATTTGCAAAAAAAAAGAGCCAGGAAGAGGAGTGGATCATCCTCAAAAGGCAAATCTACCAGTTGAGTTTGAAGACAGGGTGGCCAATCCAACATATACTCGAACTGCCATACGCAACATTCTGTGAATACCACCTCTCACAATTAGAAATGCCAAAAAAACCAAGTAGCGAGAAAATAGAGGATAAGATACAGAAACTTCGAAGACTAAATTACAACCTGAAACAAAGACCAAAGAACCGTTAACAATACAAATAGTGAGTACACTATCAACCAAAGCACAAAGATTTTTTGACTTAGCGTTATATTTGATGGTGTTGTCTTCCTCTCAGACCATAAGATTATCACTGATATGATGCCAAGTGGCAGTAACTCCCACCATATCCCGAAGAAAAATTGTATTACAATGGTTATTAGAAGAGCTGGTATGAAATCGCCGAGAGTTGAGACCTTTTGTAGTTCGCCACCACACTCACAGACATAGTCTCCCACGTTTTCATCATCATCTAAAGTGTATTCTTTTCCGCACTTTTTACATTCCACCTTCATGATTTACTTATAAAAAATTTTTCCTCTATAAATTTTTTCATGGAAGCGTAGAAAATGACAGATTATGATCTATCAATACAAGTCCAAATGGATGCAGAAGAAGTATTATCAGGATTACAGCAAATCAATGAACAATTAGCTAACCTACCAGGGTCTGTGGAGATTAACTTCGCTGCAGATGATGCTGTCACCGCAATACTAGAAAATATACAAGAAAATCTTAACAACCTACCAGAAGAATATAATATCAATATTACAGCTGAAGATTCAGCATCAGAAATAGTAGAAGATATAAAATCCAGCATTGATTCATTATCAGAAGAATACAATATCAACGTTTCTGCCGATGATTCAGCATCAGACATAATAGAGAACATACGATCCAGCATAGAGTCACTACCAGAAGAATATAATATCAATATCACTGCTGAAGATAACGCATCAGAAATAATAGAAAATATCATGTCAAATCTCGAAGAAAACACTTGTGCTATTTCTATTCAAGCTGATGATGAAGCCAGTGCCACAATAGAAAACATAAAAACACTCTTAGAAAGTCTACCAGAAGAATATAATATCAATATCACTGCTGAAGATAACGCATCAGAAATAATAGAAGATATAAAATCCGCGCTCGAGAGCATTTCAGGAGAAGTCTCCACAACCATAACAGTAGAAGATGAAGCATCAAATACCATAGAGGACATACAAGCTGCGCTTGAAAGTATACCTGAAGAAATCTCAACTGTTATACAAGTAGAAGATAACGCGTCTGATGTTACAGACGAAGTATCATCAAAACTTGACGAATTAGATGGTAAAGAGGTGACAGCAACAATAAGCGTTGAAGGTGGAGAAGAAGCAACGAACGACATCCAATTGTTAAATTTGAGCATGCAAGATCTTGGAGACACTGCAGCAGCAGTTGCGGGAACAATAGCATCATATGATATGCTTGTCAAGGGACTGAACTATCGTAGAGCAATTGAGATGGCCAAAGAATACACCAACGCAACTGAAGAACAAGGAAAAGCAATGGAAGAACTGGTGCAAAAAAACATGAGTGCTCAACTCGGAATAGAAGGAACAGCACAAGTCATGACACTCCTTGCTAGATATACTGGCGACGCGAATGAGGCGATGGGATACTTCAAAGCTGTAATGGACGCCATCAAAGTCACGGGTGAAGATACAACAGCAGTAACAATCACCCTTATGAACACCTTCAGAGAGTTTGGAGTCACAACAGAAGAATCATATAAGAAGATGGCAAAACTCATACAACTATTCAATGTCAGTGGATATCCATCCTTTACACAATTTTTGTCTGTTGTTGATAGGATTGGTCTAACTCTCATGCAGATGGGTTTCACTCTTGAAGATGTAGCGGGAATCGTTGCTAGTGTCGGGCCGCAAGGAACCATGATACTTCGAGGATTCACAAGCCAGTTATACGCGTTGAATAGTGAGTGGGTGAGAGGCACAGAGGAGGCTGAGGAATATGCAAGGAAACTTGAAGCTATTGGGATCGTTACAAGGGATGCTGAGGGAAATATACGACCATTACGCGATGTGATCTTCGATTTCATCAACTACCTTCAAACTCTGCCATCACACGAAGAACGCGTGAAAGTAGCCACTGAGATCTTTGGGGATACGATGGGCCGGGCCCTAGTTTCAATAGCAGAAGGCTATGGGAAAGTGGAAAAGGCTAGCCAACAGTCGGCAGAACAACAAGTCGAAGATGTCAAGAAAGTGAAAAAAGAGACTCTAGACCCCCTTACAAGGATTAAAGCCGAAATTGAGAAACTAATTCCTTCGATCTCGAACTTAGCTCCATTTTTATCAGATCTAGTTTTTTGGTTCTCAGTGGCTGGTGGTGCTGCATATGGATTCATGAGGGTACTCAATATTATTGACAAGTTTTTTGCCGGGGGCAAGATAAGTGAATGGACAAATGAGATGGTTTCAAAGTTTCTTAAACCATTGTCTAAAAGATTACCTACAGGACTTGGTGAAAGTTTCAAATCATTTATGAAAACACTTGGTGATGAGATTAAGAAGGTAGGCGACTTCGGGGCTGGGAAATTCACAGAATTCGCTAAAAGATTAGGATCCGTGCTAAAGACCAAACTTCCAGTCGAAATCGACAATGGTACGAGGGAAGGGTTTAAGTCATTCGCCAAAACCTTGAGAGAGGAGATCGTGAATGCTGGGGATAATATGGTGGGTTATCTCGACGATTTCGCTAAAATGATACGGCCTGCTCTAGGGAAGCTTTTTGGAGAAGAAGGAGGTAAGATTTCTATCACCTTCCTAGATGATTTTGCTAAATCATTTACAACTAAATTACCTTCATTAGCAAAGAAACTTACTCCAGCCCTATCAAAGGTTGGAGGTTTTATCGGAAGAGCACTTGGTGAAGGCATCATTTTTAGGCCAGAAGACCTGAAGTGGAGTATGGGTGAGGAAGAATATAATAAACTGCACTCAGAATGGATGAAATCTGGTGAAGAAGACTGGAAATGGATGGAAGAACAATGGAGTAAATTCACTTCATGGGTTTCATCTAAATTCGCAGATTTTAAATGGCCGAGGCTGCCAAATATTCAATTACCAGATCTGGTAGGCAGCATGAAGTCTGCTTGGTCTAGTTTCACATCATGGGTTGCTTCAGTATTCGCCGGTTTCAAATGGCCAGCATTGCCAAATGTTAGTCTCCCGGACTTGCCTGGAATGATTCAAGGGATCTGGGTTGAGTTCACATCGTGGGTCGCTGCAGCATTTCCAACTTTTGTATGGCCAAGTTTACCAGACATTAAATTACCTGACTTGCTTAGTTCTATCCAGTCAATATGGACAAGCTTCACAGGATGGGTTTCTACAATCTTCCCAACGTTCAAATGGCCGAGGCTGCCAAATATTCAATTACCAGATCTGGTAGGCAGCATGAAGTCTGCTTGGTCTAGTTTCACATCATGGGTTTCTACAATCTTCCCAACGTTCAAATGGCCGAGGCTGCCTAATATCAGCCTACCAGATTTGCCTGGGATGATGCAATCACTCTGGATTAGATTCACTTCATGGGTTTCTAGCACATTCTCGAAATTCAAATGGCCGAGGCTGCCAAATGTTCAAATGCCTGACATCGGAAAATTATTTTCTGATGCTTGGAAGAAATTCACTGACACAGTATCTGACGCATTTAAAAGATTCAAATGGCCCAAACTCCCCATACCTAATTTCGGAGACATTGCAAAGAAATTTTATGACTGGGGAAGAGACTTCATCAACAATCTTGTGAAGGGTATCTGGGATGCTATGCCTTCATTCCAAAATGCATTAAATTGGATAAAAGCTCATCTCCCACATTCACCACCAGAGGTGGGTCCTCTGAGTGAAGTGACAGAAGATAGTATGCGCAGTTGGATGGGAAGTATTGTACGGGCTGGTGAAGAAATCTTTGAAGGATTTGCTGCTAAAATAGGTAGTATGGAATGGCTTGAACCCCCAACTCCCACGATAGGAAGAATAGGAATGATAGAAACAACTGGAGCCGTAATTGGAGGAGCTGAAATCAATATTAATATAAGTGAGGGCGCAGTCATAATCCGAGGACAAAGTGTCGATGAAAGAGATTTCCGAGATGCTGCTCAGATGCTTGGTGATGAAATAGTTCGTTCGGTTATATCAGAAGGGATAAACGTCAGACGTATGAGATGGGGGTGAAAATGGATGGGATACCGTGACTGGGTCATCAATGGCATAAGACCAAAGTATATCACTTCAGATGGCATTGACTGGTCTAATTTCCCACAAGTTACACTACACTGTGCCGCCACGCCAGATAAATATTATGCTGACGCAAGAGAAGAAATAGCAAAATTTTCAGAATTTGCAGCGAAAGAAATATCAAATACTACTCTGATCAATGGAGGAACAAAAGTCCAATGTTCAAGGGATGGGAGAATAGTTACGATACGGGAAGGCGATAAAGTATGGCAAGGCGCCATACATTATCCTAAATTCAAGGAGGACAAATTCTCAGATGAAATAATAGAATGGGACCTGATCCTCGAATTGGAAGTTGAAGGCACGAGACCACCATACAGGATATATTCACCTCCATACTCAAGATACTTCAACATCATATATCATCCTTGGATTACATCAGAAGGGGGAGGTGGGGGAGAAGAAGATTATGGAGGTACTATCATTGCATATCCTAACTCTGTAGAAGATTATGATAACTCTGGGGACTGGTCTAATCTCGAAAACATAAAATATGATGACGGGCAACTCGCAAGTGCATACAACGATGACAGTGCTGCAAAAGCATTTGGAAGTATAAAGTGCACTGACTGGAGAAATCTAGAAACTGGAAATTATGTTAATCTCCCAGAAAACGCTAGGATAACACAATACGGGTTCCATGTCAAATTTGCCACGGATCGTGACTCTATTGAAAAGATACCAGGACGCAACATAATAGCATCAGCATACTCGGCCATAGGAGACAAGATGCAAATACCATATACTACACGGTATCCAGGATACTTGGATTTGCAGGGGAATTTAATCTCAAATCCATGTCCAAACACCCCTGCCAACATGGCATGGCTTGCATGGGACACTGAAATCCCAAACACTATAGGCTTAGATATCGAAGCATTATATCCTAAAGTGCCTAGTGTTGACAGAGATTGTTTCAACGATCCAAATATAGAATTTAAATTTGCGTTTGGTGCTGAGCCATACAAACACTTTTGGATAGACGCCGTGCAATTCAAAATAGTGTATATACTGGATAATATAGCTCAAAATGAAACAGTATATGATCCTGGATTCTATGGTTACGAGATAGGGTACATGATGATACAAGAGAATAAACCCGTTAAGCAGGTTGAGATCGTTGGAAGCGCATGTAACATACCATCTGAAGGTGCTTGGGTCGAAGTGAATGGAATACGACAATACTGGCACTACAGCCACGATCACAACACTGGCGACACCGGTGAAAACGGCGTTGAAATGTTAACATTTCAGCTACAAGAACCTACAACAACGATAGAAATAAAAACGAGTCGACATGACCCACCGACTAGCGACACAACTGCTGAAACGAACTCTGGCTGTAAACTATACTATGTCAAGGTGGTGTACTCATGATCAAACTTTTCGATGAGCAAAACAAAGAGATCTCAACATTGTTCTTCAATGATATAGTCCCGGCATCAACATCAGATTTAAACATAAAAATTAAGTCTGTTGATGGCAGTTTTGATGGGCAACTAACGCTCAAGCATAGCACTTCGCCTGATATGATGGATGGTTTCCCATTTCTACTCCAATCCGGTGACGGTGAAAACTGGACTACAAGTATAGATATCAGTTTAGGCACAGACGAAGAAAAAAATGTATATTATAAACTAGATTTGCCAATATATGTTCAGAGGGGATCGTATCATGCCATCTCAGAGTTATCAGGCACGTTTACACACAAATACTCCAATTGGACATACCAAAATAAATGCACCGTTCTCGGTGAGATAGTAGGATATGATAAGATCAAAGTTCGCATCGACTATGATTCAAGTTATATGCGCAGTGATTTTGGAGACATTAGATTTGTAAGCAAGGATGGTGCGGTACTCAAGTATGTGATATTAGAAAAAAACGAATCTGATCATGCAGTTTTTTTAGTTCAAAATAACATGCTAACAGAATTCTATATAATATCTGGGAATCCTAATGCTGAACCAGAAGAAGATCACAGTATATTAGAAGTATATGACGATTGTACAGGAGAAAAAATTACAGACAAATGGGATGTGATCGAAGGTAACGCATCATATGATATCATTGATGGTAAGAATGCTATTAAACTAGAACCTGGCACTATACTCAAATCAAAGAATGAGTTGAAATATAAATATGAGATTTTAGCCGATGTCTACTTTGTAGATGGTTCAGCTAGTATTCTTTTTTCACAGGACAGTACACCTAACATATCTGAAAGATATTGTGCTAAAATAGACGCTACCCACGATGAAATAAGAGTAAATGGCAGCGATCCTGTATACTGGGATGATTATAGTGTATCATCATCGGAGAACACATTTCATAATATTCTGATCCAATTCACAGTACCATGGTCAGCTATATACTTATACGCTGATGATACTCTTGCATACATAGCATATACAAATTCAGAAACAAGGTATTCTAGTGGATATGTTGGCTTATACTACAATGGTTCTGAATATGCTGGGATAGCCAACATCAAAGGATATCGAGTACCACACCAAGACGATTATTCTATAGAAACCGAAGGTTGGACAGAGCAGACTATTTGTGCTTCAACCAATATCGATATGAATATCGGATGCTATTGGGCAGTAGCTCCAGACCATATAAACACGTCTCCAAGCATGCCATTCATAGAAATATACCTTGAGGGCAGAGATATAACACAACATGTGTCATCATTCGATATCATCAAAAACACAAAAGAAGGGCCTGGAAGCTTCGATATCTTATGTCATGATGAATTAACTATCACGACAGGAATGGAAATAGAATTTTTAAATCACGGAATAGAATTTTATAAAGGTATAATCGATCGCATTGAATACGTCATTGAAGCTGGTAGAAATACATATTATATTAGCGGCAGAGATAACGAAGCTAGTCTAACTACGAAGGAATTTACATGGTCAGCAACCTGGTGGGAACTAAAAGAATATGATTCATATGACATTCTAGAATGTCTATTGGATGGAACTGGAATTAGTCTTGGGCCTTCTGAAGATATTACAGCATGGATACCAGATGACAACAGTCTAACAGGCTTCGCAGGTGGCTGGAGCTCCCGAGCTAAAGCACTTAGCGAGTTGCTCAAAAAGATATCATACATTAAAGGTAGGCGTCTCAGCTGGTATATCGACTCGAACAATAAACTCAGAATATTCTACATAGATGATCCTGACAACAAAAACGCCGCTCTCGAGGTAAATATATACGATAACCCTAGGCTGACATATGTTAAAATCGAAGAGAGCGCAGAGAATATAGTCAATAAAGTCATAATCGAAACTGACGAAGGTGGGACCATCACCCTTCAGGATGATGAAAGTATTAACGGTTGGACAGATAATATCACAGGATACACATGGCCAGGATATGGAGTGCGTGAACAAAGATTTATCGAGCACGCACTGAATGCTGGTGAAGCACAGACAAAAGCACAGGAAGAACTTGATGCACATTCTAAACCTGTTTTTAGCGTGGATATGAAGCTTGAAGGCATGGTTGATGCCCAGATCGGCCAGCCAATAATTTTAATCGGTAATCGGAAGATTTCTGATATGGTATTTATAATTAATAGGATTACTATTAGAGGTAACCCATCGGGGGTGACTACTGAAATATCGGCGACAACAGACAAAACTGTTGTCGGTTCTATCGGAAAGTACGATGCAGTCAAAGCACTTTCCAGATTCGCTGCAGAAAATTTTGCAATATATACTGGATATATAGAAAGTATGTTGCCAAGTGATCTATTTTCACCATATATAAAGGCGACAGTATTCTTACATGAATTAAATGCTAGTATACATATGCTTGTATATTATACTGGAAGTTCTGCGGCCATAGTTGGTTGTCCTGTTTTGGCATGGAAAACAGTTTCTGGAGAATGGATAGGAATGGCAGAATGTGAGGTGAGATAGCAGAATGTATGGGTTTACTGAGGTGATTAGAAATGGTAGATATTTCCAATATAACGATATGCCTTCCGAAAGAAACATTTAAAGATATGAAACAAAGATGGGAAGAGTTTATACAGAAAAACAAAAGAGAACCCAATATAATCTACACTAAAAAAGGAGGAGACACATTCGTAACACTTAAAAGATTCAAAGATATGAAACAAAGATGGGAAGAGTTTATACAGAAAAACAATAGAGAACCAAACTGTGTATACATCCGCAAAATAGACCCAAATGAACCAGCAACGAACTTTGACCTGTATGAAGTTGTATATTATCAAGTTGAAAAGCAAGATACAGGGTACACATGTGGCCCCAGTAGCTTGCTTATGATGCTGAGGGAATTGGCACAATCAGCACTCCCACAATACTCAGAGGCATATGTCGCAAAATTAGCAGGGACAAGCACAGGAGGGACAACACATGATGGAATGATAAATGCAGCTAAAAAAATAGCTGCAGATTTAGGGTGGAAACTCACAGCAAAAAGAGTCAATTTTTCAGATACATCATGGGAACAATTAGGAAAGTGGATAGCTGACCCCAAAGTTGGAGTCGTCGCACATGTCATGACAGCAGGACTACCATACTGGGGTAATAGTGACTATGGACATTACATCTTCCCAATCGGCTTAGACCTCAAAGATAAAACAATTACCATCGCTGATCCAGCTCGTGGTGTTCCAGATGTATATAAAGCAACCTTTGATCAATTTGCCAGGGCCTGTAGGCGCGTGACATGGGCTCCAAGTTTGTTGTTGTTTATTAAGGGATAAAATTATTCAAAAACATATAACTTTAAAGTGGAAATTTCAACCGTACTCATACCAGGCATAATCGGAGTATCTGAAATTGGGAAGATCGCAAAATTCCTTGGAAGATGGGATCTACCATATCATATAATAGCCCATGTACCCTCCAG
>JACIWB010000038.1 GCA_014361245.1 Thermoplasmatales archaeon
AACTAAAACAAAATCTATTTAATTTCCTTAAAGATTTACTATTTGCCTGAGGCATTATCCTTTCTTTTTCCATAATCTGGGATTTTGCCTCAGGAAATAATTTTTTCTAAATTTTCACTTTCGGAGATACTGCCTGAGACCGATACTTTTATATTTTGGTTTTATATTGAGGGACGAGGGATCAAAATGCAGCAAGAAAATGTAATCTTTGTGGGAAATAAACCGCCAATGAATTATGTGCTGGCAGCAATAACACAGCTTAACTCTGGAGCGAACAAAGTAGCAATAAAGGCGAGGGGAAGAGCTATCTCCAGAGCTGTCGATGTTGCAGAGATTGTCAGAAGAAGGTTTGTGCCAGATGCAAAGATAGAAGATGTAAAGATATTCACCGAAGAACTAACTAATGAGCAGGGCGGAAAAGTAAATGTTTCCTGTATAGAAATTTACCTCGCCAGATAAATCTTCCCCCTCTTTTTATCTTATTTTTACCAAAAATATTTATAACACTTTTATTTAAAAGAAAATATGAATCCTCTGCTTAATCCATTATTCTCTGCAAGAATTTTAAAACATTATTTAACAGACATAAAAAGAGCATGGAAAAGCGAGGAGGAAATTAAAAGATATCAGGATAAAGCAATCAAAAAAGTAGTCAGATACGCATATAAGGTTCCACTTTATCATGAAAAATATAAAAAGGCTGGTATAAAGCCAGAAGATATTAGAGGTATAAAAGATTTAAAAAAATTACCTGTTATTACGAAAGATGATATCATAGAATTTTATCCAGATAAAATATTACCAAAAAACTATAAAAAGGAAAAAATTTCTGTCAGCACTTCGGGCTCGTCTGGCAAAGCTATTACAATCTTTAAAGATTTAGAGTTAATAATGGTTGAGGCAATTTTTGCGCTAAGACAGCTTTTTACTTATGGAATAAGCTGGAGGAAAGATAAAATAACAAATATAGGTGATTTTTCGGTTCCAAAAACAAGTGATGAAGAATGTTTGAGAAAAGGATTGATAAGGAATTTATCTCCATTATTCTCTTTTAAAAATTATCAAAATTTATATACGGGTGAAGAAGTAAATATTTTATTAAATAAAATAGAAGAATTTTCCCCGAAACTTATAGTGGGTTATACAAGTGTTTTGATGGGTATAGCATATCTCAGAAAAAAATATGGAAGAATTGAGCCAGATTATATAATCTCAAGTGGGGAAGTTTTAGACAATTATTCAAGAAAATATATTGAAGAAGCTTTTAATTGCGATGTATTAGATCTCTATGCAACAACGGAAGGTGGTTCAATAGCTTTTGAATGTCTTGAAAAAAGTTTTCACATAAACAGCGATTTCTCCTATTTGGAGATTCTTGATGAGAACCTTGAAGAGGTGGGCGAAAATGAACACGGAAATGTTGTAATAACCCGCCTGCATGCGAGCGCGACCCCCATCATAAGATATATCGGGCTTAATGACATCGCATCTATCTCTCAAGACAGATGCAATTGCGGGCAAAATACCCCTCTACTTCACTCATTGGGCGGAAGGAAAAAAGACGTGATAATACTTGAAGGAGGAACAATTATTCCGCCAGCAACCCTGCCCATGCCGCTTGTAGAAATTTTTGAAAGGAGTGAAAGCAAGGGGATAAAAAGATATCAGTTTATTCAGGATAGGGTGGGGAAGGTTGAGATAAGAATTGAAGCAGAGGAGGAGGTTGGAGAGGAATTTCTTGAAGGAATAAGAAATGCTTATGAAAAATTTTTTAAGGGAAGGGCTAAAGTGGAGGTAAGGGAAAAAGAAGCTGAGAAAGTGGGTTATTCGTATCCAATGGTTATATCGAAAGTAAATATAGAAAATGAAATACAGAAAAATATTAAATGAGGAAGAAGTAACTTTTCTCATTTATGATATAATAGAGGTAAAGCTGGATAGAAAAATTTATGAAAAATATAGAAAGAAGCATAAGGATGATGAAATAATTATATTCTGTCCTTTCAAAGAAATTTATAATGCTGTAACTGGAAGAAAATTATATTTCATATCTGAAGAAAGTGAAATACCTTTAATTGGCTATACTTCTTTCGGTCTTATAGATAGGGATACAAATATTATCCAAGTTCGTCCTATATCTGGATGTAACTTAAATTGCATATTCTGCTCTGTAGATGAAGGTAAGAGTAAAACAAGGTTTGTTGATTATATGGTAGATGCTGATTATCTTTTGAAGGAATTTGAGGAAATTGTAAAAATGAAAAGAAAAAAGTGTAATATGATAGAGGCACATATAGACGGGCAGGGAGAGCCATTTTTGTATCCATATATAGATAAACTGATTAAAGGATTAAAAGAGATTGCAGATATTGTATCCATACAAACAAATGGTATCCTGCTTGATAAGGGAAGAATAAGAAGACTTGAAGGATATTTGGATAGAATAAATTTATCAATAAATGCAATTGATAAAAATCTCGCAGAAAAAATAGCGGGATGTAAATATGATATCGGGCATGTAATGGAAATAGCTGAGGAAATAGCAACAAGCGATATAGATTTACTTATTGCTCCAGTTTGGCTGAAAAATTATAATGACGATGAAATATTAAAAATAATAGAATTCGGAAAAAGAATAGGAGCTGGAAAAAAATGGAAGCCGTTTGGAATACAGAAATATATCAGGCATAAATTTGGCAGAAGACCAAAAGGTATAAAAGTTATTGATTTTAAAAAATTTTATGATGAAATTGAAAAAATTGATAAAAATTTGCATCTTTATCCTGAAGATTTTGGTATAGTTAAATGCAAGGTTTTGCCAAAAAAATTTAAGGTAGGTGAAAAAGTGAAATTAAGGGTAGAAATGGAGGGGAGGATGAGAAACGAAATGCTTTCTTTTGCGAGAGAAAGAGTTATAAGTATTTTAGATACAAATAAAAAAGTTGATGAATTTGTTTATGCAAAGATTATAAAAAATAAGCACAATATATATGTCGCAAAAGAGCTTTAATTTTTATCAAAAGATTTTAAATATTAGAAAAGATATTTTCAAGAATGATTGATGAGGGAAGTATTGTTATACCAGGTGAGAAGGTTGCAACAACTGAAGAATTAATTGCAGGAAATGGAACATATGAGGAGGGGGGTATAATAAGGGCGAGCATAATTGGAAAATTTATTATAGATAAAGAAAAAATGAAAGCTGTTATAAAGCCTTTAACAGATGTACCTCTTGTATTAAAGGAGGGGGATATTGTTATATGTGAAATAAAGCAGATTATGGAAAATATTGTAATTGCTAAAATTCTTTATCTTGCAGGAAATAAAAGAGAAATTGCTGGAGAAAAAGAGGGTGCGATATTTATCTCAAACATTGATACTGAATTTGTTGAAGATGTTAAAAGTAAATTGAGGATAGGAGATATTATAAGGGCAAGGGTTATAAAGGTGGATCCTGTAATCAATTTTTCCACAAAAGATAAACATCTGGGGGTTATAAAGGCGTTTTGTAGTAATTGTAGAAATATACTTATAAGAAAAAATAATATACTTGAATGCAAAATATGTGGGAGAAAAGAAATAAGAAAAATTGCGGATGATTATGGTTCGGGCAATATTGATAGGGTGGTATAATGGAGATAAAAATAAAGAAAGATAATGGAAAGGAAATAGAATTTGAGTTAATAGGAGAAAAAACAATTTTAAATCCCTTAAAGCAAAAACTTTTGCAATATGAAGAAGTAGAATATGCAGAGTGGAGGGTAGAGCATCCCCTCATTTCCAATCCAGAATTTTATCTTAGAGTTAATAAAGGAAATGCAAAAAAAATTTTGAAAAAAGCAATAAAGGAAATAAAAAATGAAATTGATGAATTGTATAGTTGCTTAGAGTAAATGGAAAAAATTATTGGTATAGAAGTTTTTTTAACAAAATCACCTGGTATAGGTGGCAAAATAAAGATGTTTCCCGAAGATTTTATTGTTGAAGAATTGCCAGTTTATCCAAAACCAGGAGACGGAAAATTTGTCATAGCAAGAGTGGCGTCATGCAACTGGGAAGCAAATCGCCTTATAGAAGCCCTCGCCTCCGCCGCCAAAATATCTCCGAATTCTATAGGTTATGCGGGAATAAAGGATAGAAGGGCAATAACGGTTCAAATTATGTCGTTCCCTTCAGAAATTGAGAATTTAAGGAAAGTAAATTTGAAGGATGTAAAAATAGATATCCTGTATAAATCAAGAGAGAGGGTTTATAAGGGAAAATTAACGGGCAATTACTTCCATATTATTGTAAGGAATATAAAAGGAAATCATGAAGATGTTGAAAAAATAATGAATGAAATATTAAAAATAGGTGGCTTCCCAAACTTTTTTGGCATCCAGCGTTTTGGCATCGCCCGCCCCATAACGCATCTGGTGGGTAAGTATATAATAAAGAATGAAATGAAGAGGGCGGTTATGACATATATTGGGAATCCAATGCAGGGTGAAGATGAGGAAAGTTATAAGGCAAGAAAGTTTTTGGAGGAAACAGAGGACTTTGAAAAAAGCCTTGAGATTTATCCGAAGAAATTAATTTTTGAGAGAAGAATAATAAAACATCTTTCAGAAAATAAGGATGACTGGACTGGAGCAATTTTGAAACTACCAAAAAATCTGATAAAAATATTCGTTCATGCATATCAATCATATCTTTTCAACAGAATTTTATCGGAGAGAATAAAAGAAGGAATTCCAATAAATAGGGCGATTGAAGGAGATATTGTTATTCCCTTTAGAGGAGAAATACAGACATATGATGGAATAATTGTTACAAATGAAAATATTGAAAAAATAAATAATCAGATTGAAAAAGGAAAATGCTATCCTTCAGCAATTATATTTGGCTATGATTCCTTATTTGCGGGTAAGAAAATGGGAGAAATAGAAAAAAGAATAATTGAGGAAGAGGAAATAAAACAAGAAGATTTTAAAGTAAGGCATATACCATTTCTTTCCTGTAGAGGGATGAGGAGGATAATATTTGTTCCAATAAAAAATTTAAAATGGAAGGTGGAGGAAAATAATTTATTTATTGACTTTTTTCTTCCTAAAGGATGTTATGCAACATCATTGCTAAGGGAGATAATGAAAGGTGAGGTATATGACTACTGATTTATCATTTTTTGATAATCATATGCATCTCAGAGAGGATGGAAGATATATTGAAGAAATTAAGGAATTCAGAAAGCATGGTGGAAAATATCTCAATTACTGCCCTTATACAGATATCAAAAAAATAATTGAGGAAAAAAGTTATTTATCATGCTATGAAAAAGGTTTAAAAATTGCAAAGAATGCGATGGAAAAAATAGATATTAAGATATTTCTTACAGTTGGTCCGTATCCTGTGGATTATATAAAGATGAGAGATTTGCTTGGAAAGGAAAAAGCATTCGAATTAATGAAAAAAGGGATGGAGGAAGCTGGTGATTTTTGTAGGGAAGGAAAGGCAATAGCAATTGGGGAAATTGGAAGACCCCATTTTAAAATTAATGAGGATATAATGGAAGAAAGTAATGAAATCATGAGGTTTGGGATGGAAATTGCAAAAGATATAGATGTTCCAGTAATAATTCATATGGAAGGAGCAAATCAATCAAATATGAAGGAGATATCAGAAATTGCAAAAAATGTGGGAATTAAAAGGGATAAGGTAATAAAGCATTTTTCTCCACCGATAGTAAGAGAAGACGAAAATTTTGGTATATTTCCTTCAATAATCGCAACAGAAAAAAATATTGAAGAAGCGATAAATAAAGGGAGAAGATTTATGTTAGAAACAGATTATCTCGATGATTTAAGGAGACCTGGAGCAGTGCTTTCTCTTAAAACCATACCAGTAAAGATAAAAAACCTTTTGATTAAAGGAAAGATGAGTTATGAAGATGCTATGGTTATAAATAAGGATAATCCAGAAAAAATTTATGGTATAGAGTTATAAGAAAAGCAGGGGAATTACTATTTCTTTTCCGCATTTCTGGCAGATATAATATAATCTACCATTAAAAGAATGCCCTTTCATTTCCGCTCCACACTCTGGGCACCTTTTTGCTATCATTCTGCTAACTATATCCAGTTTTAATATTTAAATTTTTTGGGCAAGTTTAAAAATGTGTCATGCTATTGCATCATGGAAAGAATGTCTTATGACGAATATTTTATGGAAATCGCAAAAATTGTTTCAAAAAGATCAACATGCTTGCGAAGAAATGTTGGTGCGGTAATAGTTAAGGATAAGCATATCTTATCAACTGGTTATAATGGCGCTCCAAAAGGATTCAAGCATTGCAGTGAGGTTGGTTGCTTGAGGGAAAAACTTGGGATAAAAAGGGGGGAAAGACATGAGCTTTGCAGGGGGCTGCATGCGGAGCAAAATGCAATAATTCAGGCGGCTGTTTTCGGTGTGGCAATAAGGGATGCATCTATTTATGTAACTGATTTTCCCTGTAGCGTATGCGCAAAAATGCTTATCAATGCGGGGATAAAAGAGTTAATATACTTGAATGATTATCCAGATGAGTTTGCGGAAAAAATACTTGAAGAAAGTAAAATAAAGGTGAGAAAGTTATGATGGAAAGGGAAAAAATACTCTCATTTATAAGGGAAATAATTGTTGCAGTAGCTTTTATATGTATAATATTGATTATTTTATGGGGATATACAGGGCAATTTCCTCATTCTCCAATGGTGGTTGTTACTTCAAGCTCAATGATGCACAGCGATGCATCTTTTGGAAAAATAGGAACAATTGACCCAGGAGATTTGGTTCTGGTTAAAAAAGCGAAGGATATAGTTACAAGAGAGGAAGGAAGAGAAAAAGGCTACATTACATATCGAGATTATGGGGATGTTATAATATACTATCCAAATGGTAATAAAAATGCAACTCCTATAATTCATCGTGCGATCTGCTGGGTTGAAAAAAATAAGGATGGAACATATACTGTTGAAGAATATGGGATATATAATCAACAAAGTATAACCATTCCTGAACTAGAGTTGAGAAATTATAAGCCACCTCACAGCGGATTTATTACAAAAGGAGATAACAATGGAAATTTAAGTGATCAGGCAACTGAACTGTCTCTGCCCGTAAAGCCAGAATGGGTTTTGGGAAAAGCTCGTGGAGAAATACCATGGTTCGGGCTGATAAAGCTTATAATTTTTGGGAACGAAAATGGATATAACGGGAATGATGCTGTATGGATAGGAAAAGCTGTTGCTCCGAGAGATGAATGGATATGCCTTGGTATATCTCTTTTTGTTATAATAGGAATTCCAAGTATATGGGATGGCTACAATTACTATAAAAAATGGAAATTAAAGAAGCTTAGATTGTAATTTTGGCTTATAATCTTTTAAATCAGGTAAATCACCACTTTTTTCAATTGTTTCTTTTATTTTATCGGGTGAAAATACTTCTATTTCTCTTGTTCTTCCATATCTTCCTTTGGAAATTACCCTTGCAGTTATTATTCCAAGCATATCAAGTTCGGATATTAAATCAGCAACTCTTCTCTGAGTTAAAGCACTTATTCCAGAAATTCTGCATAAATCCTTGTATATCTCATATAAATCTCCAGTAGTTAAATCATCATAAAATTCAGTACCTATTATTGCAGACATAAGAACAATTTTTGACTGCACGGGCAAAGTTTTAACTATCTCATTCACCCTGTCAAGTTCTATTTTATTTTCCGCGATTTTTACATGCCTCTCAGTAATCCTTTTCTCTCCCTCCCTCTCCGCAATCTCAGCAGCAACACGGAGCAAATCAAGCGCCCGCCTGGCGTCGCCATGCTCCTGCGCGGCCAGCGCCGAGCATAATGGAATTACATTTTCTTCGAGGGAATTTTCCTTAAGAGCTATTGTCGCTCTTTCTATTAGTATATCTGCGAGTTCATCCGCAGTATATGGAGGAAAAACAACATTTTCCTGCCCAAGAGAGGATTTTATCCTTGGGTCAAGAAATTCTGTGAATTTTAAATCATTTGATATACCAATTATTGACGCTCTTGCTTTTTTTAAATCATAATTTATGCGAGATAAGTTGTATAAAACTTCATCATCCTTTACTTTGTCCACTTCATCGAGCACTATTATTGTTACCCCTCCTGTTCTATCTATTGTTTCAACAAGCTTTGAATAAACCTCATCCGTTGGCCATCCAGTAAATGGGATCCGCTCCTCCCATTTCCTGATAAAATGGTTTGAAATATTTTGCAAAACTCTGTATTGTGTATCTACAATTTCACAATTTATATAAACAAAATTTGTTGCTATTTTTAGCTCTTCTCCTTTATTAACAAGTTGCTTCCCCATAAATTTTGCAACAGCGGTTTTTCCCGTTCCGGTTTTTCCATAAATAAAAACATTCGATGGATTTTCTCCTTTTAAAGCTGGGGCAAGTATTTTTGCAAGCTCCTCTATCTGTTTCTCTCTATGTGGCAAAATATCGGGAATATATGAATGAGATAAAACTTCCCTGTTCTTGAAAATGCTTTCTGAGCCGATTAAGTTATGGAATATGTCCTTCATTTTCTCCCCAAAAATCAACAATAAATACAATTTAATAAATAAATTTTTTGTGACAACTGCATTTTGGATTTATTGGCAATTCAAAAATATCGAAGAAATTTCTGTAACCATCGTAGTAAAAAATATTTTTTATGTAATTTTTCAAGGAATGAGTGATTTTCAATGCTTCCTGTACTTCAAAAGATGCTATTATACCTGCTGTATTTATATCTGATGCAATTTTTGGCTCAAAATATTTTATACCATCTCCAGTGCAACTGAATCTTTTTTTCAAAATTTCTTCATGTGTTGAATTTATATAGCATTCAAAACAGCTTGTTTCAGGAGGAAAAACAACCTGCACTTTTCCTATCTGCCCATCTATCGCTCCATCTATATAAGGAATCATGTAATTATAGCAGAATGAGTTTATGTGAAGGCGGGCTTCAATATTATCAACGCATCCAATAACTAAATCGTGAGATGGAATGAATTTATCGGGCATTTCCTCTATTTTTCTATTGAAATATTTTATATTTGCATCTTTTTCAATTTTCCCCAGTTTCTTTGCAAGAACTTCTGCTTTAAATTTTCCTTTATCTTTTTCATTGAAAAAAATGCATCTGCTTAAATTTGAGATTACTATCCTATCAGCATCAACTATATCTATATTCTTATAGCCAGATAGGATTAAATTCTTGCATACCTCATTTCCAAGTGCCCCCGCTCCAACAACAAGAATTTTTTTACTCCTCACTTTTTCAATATCAAACCATTCATACAGCTTTAGTCTGCTATATTTATCTTCATCGATACTCCCTATTTTTATTTCCATATAAAAAATTAATTTCCTTAAAAAAAATTTTTCGGAAGATATGGATTGTAAAACAAATCAATTCTAATTCATTTAATTTCACTTTCCTAATACCAGCTAACCACTAAATGCTGTTAATTTTGCAATTGATAAAGCAAGCCGGATATGGACTGTTGGAGGGCATCCAAACAAACCAAGGCCTTTTGATTACAAATCTTTTTGGATTTATAATACCAAGCAAGTAGATGATACAAACCCATCTTCTCTTGGGTTTGGTTATTATTGCTCTGAAATAGTATGGGCATCTTGGAAGCATGCTGTTAATATAGACCTTGATCCTACGGGTGGAAGAGTTACCCCAGCAGATATATATTACTCTCCGAGAGTAGAAATTTACACGATTTATTATCCAAACTAAAATTTATATACGCGAGATGGACAAAAATAACATGGAAAAAATACTCGGATTATCAATTTTTATCTTAATTACCCTACTTTTCTTTATAAATTTTCATCTCAAAATAGAAGAAAATAGCAATGAATGGAATAAAGACATTGAAGAAGGAGCCACTTTTTGGGATGTAATAGTTGTAAATGATGAATTTATTTTAGTTGGAACAAATGGAGACGGGTTAATTGTGAAAATAGATAAAGAAGGAAATGAAATATGGAATAAGAGCTTTGGAATAAGAGAAGCAACTGAACAGGCTTTAGCTGTACAAGTAATAGATGAAAATCATTATATTATAGCTGGTAGTAGATTTTATGATAGAAACTCTACTTTAAAAGGATGGGTTGTTAAGTGTGCAGATTATTCCCCGCCAAAAATAAAAGTAGTTAAACCAAAAAATTTTTTCTATATTTTTGATAGGGAAATTTTACCTACTGAAACACCAATAATTGTGGGAGATATAACAGTAAAATGTGAAGATTTTAATCCAATGAATAGAATAGATAGGGTAGAATTTTATCTTTGCCTTTTAGATGTTAAATATGAATACATACCAAGAAAAATTGATTATGAACCTCCTTATGAATGGAGATGGAAAACTGGAATGGGATTTTATGAATTAACTGTTGCCGCATTTTACGAAGATGTTGTTGCAACGGTTGAAAAAATAGACTTGCTATTCATATTTAATCCTTAATTTTCTAAAATTATAATTTTTGGTTCATTTTGCTTCTTACAATAATTTTTTGATTAATCAGATCCAGAAGATGTTATAAATATGCTATTATTTACAATTATGTTTGAAAGAAGGCACGGTGTGATTGTGGCTTGCGATGTTGAAAATATAGAAAAGTTGAAAGAGCTTGTTGAAAAAACATACGGCATAGAGGGAATTGTTGGTTATAAAATAGGAGCCAATCTTGCTTTAAAATATGGGCTGAAAAATATAATGGGCGAGGTAAATTTTCAACTTCCTGTTATTTATGACCATCAGAAGGCGGGAACAGATATCCCTCAAATAGCAAACAAGTTTGCAAAAGCATGCAGGGAGGCGGGAATAAAAGGCGTGATAATTTTTCCGCAGGCTGGGCCAAAAAGTGAAGAAGCTTTTATAGATGCAATATTTGTCAATGAAATGGTGCCAATGGTTGGAGGGGAGATGACACATGAAAAATACTTATATGAAGAGGGTGGGTTTATCGTTGATAGTGCTCCTTCAAAAATATATGAGATAGCTGCAAGGAAAAGAGTTGAGTATTTCATTCTTCCTGGAAATAAAGAAGAGGCGATAAAAAAATATCATATGATTATAGCTAATATGGTAAATGAGCCAAAATACTGCATGCCAGGCATAGGAAGGCAGGGAGGGGAAATAAAAAAAGTTTTTAGCTTGCTCCTTGGCTATCCTTCATATGCAATAGTTGGCTCATCAATATATGATAGCAGTGATATAGAAAAATCTACAAAAATTTTTGCAAAGGAGGCGATGGAATTTGAATGAAAAAGAAATTTTTATAGAATTTTATAAAAGAGGGTTAATAAAAACATGGAAAAAAGATAATCCAAAGGGATGGAAGCTTTTATCTGGTATGTGGTCACCATTTTATGTGCAATTCAGAAATCTGCCGTCTCATCCTGATTTGTTGGATCATTCAGCAAGATTGCTTGCCGAGAAAATAAAAGGAAAGGGAAATAAGCTACTTGGCATAGCAATGGCGGGAATACCAATAGCAACAGCAGTTAGCTTGCATTCAATGCTTCCAATGTGCTATACAAGAAAAAATTCAGCAAGTTATGGAGAGCATTCCCTTATTGAAGGAGAAATAAAGGATGGAGATAATTTTATTGCAATTGATGATGTTGTTACAAAATTTGATAGCAAGTTAAATGCAATAAAGCAACTTGATGAAGAGGCAAAAAGAAGAAATTGCAGTGTTAAATGTGAGAATGTTGCTGTTATAATAGACAGGCAGCAGGGGGCGGAGGAGGCAGCGAGCAAACACGGGGTAAAAATTTATTCGATTATAAAATTCAGGGATAATATTGAATGGCTCAGAGATGAAATGGGCAGGGAAGAATATGAGGTAATAGTAGATTATTTAGGAAATCCAGAAAAATATCAGGATGAAGAAAGAAGAAGATATTTATTAAAGAATTAATTTTCCAAAAAGGGCATTCCAAACATTTTCATTGAAATAATTAATTTATTAGATGGCGGAACAGTTTTCAGTTTTTAAGACAGTATTTCCGAAAGTGAAAATTTAGAAAAAATTATTTCCTGAGGCAAAATCCCAGATTATGGAAAAAGAAAGGATAATGCCTCAGGCAAATAGTAAATCTTTAAGGAAATTAAATAGATTTTGTTTTAGTT
>JACIWB010000039.1 GCA_014361245.1 Thermoplasmatales archaeon
GAGCCATCACCATACGCAGCAATGGTCGCAGCCCAGAGAGTAGCTGAGGAGCTAAAAGAAAAAGGAGTGGATTCATTGCATATAAAGGTAAGGGGAATAGGAAGGGGAAGGAGTAAAAGCCCCGGGCCAGGGGCGCAGGCAGCCATCAGGGCGCTGGCGAGAGCTGGCTTCAAAATAGGGAGAATAGAAGATGTTACACCTTTGCCTCATGATGGATGCAGGGAAAAAGGAGGGAGGCGCGGGCGAAGAGTATGAAACTTTCATTTCTTGAGTTAAAAGATAATTATGCAAAAATTTTGTTTGAGGATACAACCCCTCATTTTGTGAACGCTATAAGGAGAACTCTTATTTCAGATATTCCGAAGCTTGCGATAGAAAATGTGAAGATATATGACAATACTTCAGCTCTTTTTGATGAGATAATTGCCCACCGCCTTGCTATGCTGCCACTTCCAACAAAACTTGATTTGCTTGTTCCAAAGAGTGAGTGTTCATGCAATGGAGAAGGATGCCCTTCATGCACCGTTCATTATACTTTGAGCAAGGAAGGGGAAGGAACTGTTTATTCTGGCGATTTAAGAGCGGAAGACCCGATGTGGGAGGTTGTTGATAAAAATATACCTATTGTAAAACTAATAAAAAATCAACGCCTTATACTTGAGGCGGAGGCAATACTTGGTACAGCGAAGGAGCATGCAAAGTGGCAGGCAATATGCGGGATAGGATACAAGTATTATCCAGTAATAAGGATAAGCGAGGAATGCAATTTATGCGGTGAATGCATTAATGCATGTCCAAAAAATATACTTGAAATTAAAAACAACAAAATTATAGTTAAAAATGAGATAGATTGCACTCTTTGCAAAAGTTGCGAAGAAGTGTGTAAGTTAGAAGCTATAAAAGTAGAGGGAGACGAAAAAAGGATAATAATGCAATATGAAACAGATGACTCAATATCTGCAAAGGAAGCATTGCAGGAAGCATTAAAAATATTGAAAAAGAAATACGAAGAGCTTGAGGAAAATTTATAAAGGAAAGCGCCAGTCAATTCCTATTGTGCGGAATGATATTTTTGGGATAACAGGTAATCTTCTTTTGTGCTCTGTTTTTTTAACCATTTCATATATCCTTTTCACCTCTTCAATTCTTACATCCGCTATCTTTGATATTTCTTCAAAACTTTTCTGTCTTTCTATTCCATACAATATTTTATCCAATTTTTCATATGTTATGCCAAGCTCTTTCTCATCTGTTTGACCTTTCCACAGGCCGGCGGTAGGTGGCTTTTTCAATATTTCCTGTGGTATCCCAACATATCTGGAAAGCTGATATACCTGTGTTTTATATAAATCACCTATTGGAAGAATATCACTTGCTCCATCCCCATATTTAGTAAAGTACCCAACCATAAGTTCTGTTTTATTTGATGCACCGCAAACAAGTGCATTTTTTGAGTTCGCAAACTGGTAAAGAAATATCATCCTAAGCCTTGCTTTTATATTTCCTAGAGTAATCTCATCCATTTCACCACATGCATTTGTTATTGAATGCATCATTGGTGACAAATCAATAACTTTATAGGATATGCCTAAACTTTTTGCCATAAATCGAGCATGCTCCAAATCTTCGAGAGGAGTTGAAATATCTGGAAGGAAAATAGCATGAACATTTTCTTTTCCTATTGCCATTGTAGCTAATTTTGCAACAAGAGATGAATCTACGCCGCCAGATAGACCAATAACAATTTTATCTCTCATGCTCTTCTCCCTGTAATCTCTTATGAAGTTCAATATGATATTGAGGACTTCTTCTTCATTTATACTCAGCATGAAAAGATATACTAAAAAAGAATTTATTTCTTCCTATAGCAAAGTGAGCAATGAAAGGTTCATAAATATATAAGGAAAAATATATAAATGAAAAAAATATATGATTAGATGAGGAATAAGAATGTCTAAAAAGAGGAGAATAATCAAGCTTATTACTGCTGGAAAATATGATGAAGAAATCAAATGCTATGATGAGGCTATAAAGATAAATCCAAACTTTGCAAAGACATACGGTCAATTAATTGATAGACCAAATATAGGATGCCCTCGTGAGCAGGAATAATAATGACAGCAACTTCATCTAAAAGTTGTGCATTAAATGAAGTACTTCGCGAAATACCAATTTGAGAGCATAAATGAAATAGTTCCGTTATTTTAAATTAGGGACATTTTTCTGGGCGAAGCTAATAAAGGTTTAAATAGACCGTTGTCATATAAAAATAAAGGTGGTCTTAAAATGACTGAACAAAACTATAGAATCAGGATAAAACTCGGCGAGCGTGAAATTGAGGCAGAGGGAGATAAGGAGTTTGTTGAAAAATACATTGAGGAATTCAAAAAAGAAATATCGAAGATTCCTACGGAGTTGCCATCTACAGAAAAAATTATCACCCCAGAAATTCAAAAAGAGAAAATTGAGTTGGACAGACTCTCTTTAGCCGAATTCTATAAACGGAAGAACCCAAAACACCATAACGAAACTGTGGTTGTTTTTGCTTATTGGCTGAAAAAGAGAGAAAAGAAAGAAAAATTTACAGCAAAGGATATTAACGATTGTTATGAGGAAGCAAAAATCTCTAAACCTAGAAATGTAACGCAGCATATACAGGTAGTAGCTAGCGGTAAGAAGGCATATTTAACTCGTGGGCCTGGAAGGGGTTACTATAAGTTAACTCTTACAGGCGAAGAATTTGTAGAAAAAGAATTGCCCAAAAAAGTGGATGAATAATGGAGAATATAAAGAAGATTCTTTCTGGCAAGATCGATGCCGATTTAGTTGAACATCTGTTAAGGCGTTATAAAGAATTAAAACAAAAATTTTTCCTTGGGCAATATGAATCTAGTCAACTTAATTCAGCTAAATTTGTAGAAGTCGCTTTTAGAATCTTAGAGTATATCACTAAAGGGAGCTATACTTCCTTCAATAGAGAGATTAACATTAACGATCTTATAACATATTTAGAAAATTTGCCCAAGGATAAATATCCTGATTCCATAAGAATTCATGTACCGAGAATTCTCAAATCTATATACGATATAAGAAGCAAGCGAGGAGTAGCTCATGTTGGAGAATTAAATCCAAATCTTATGGATGCTACTTATGTTGTATCTAGTTGTGACTGGATTATGGCAGAATTTGTACGTTTGTATTACAGCAATGATGCGACTGAAGCACAAAAAATTATTAATTCAATTGTGGAAAGAAAGGTACCTATCATAGAAGAATTTGGAGAAGATATTAAAATTTTGAACCCCGATTTAAGTGTGTCTGATAAAATTTTATTAATTCTTTATAAAAGGCATCCCAATTATGTCTTAACCAGCGATCTAAAAAAATGGATAAAAACCAAGTCACCTGCTCACATTACAACTGTTTTACGCTGGTTAGACAATGAAGCTAAGATTTATCGTAAGGGAAAAGAAAATATAATCACTAGAAAGGGGATAGATTATGTTGAAAAGAAACTATCAACGAAACTTTAATTCGCCAAGTGAAACGCTTCGCCCTTCGGGTCATATAACAGCAGATAAAGGCTACGGTGCTACGCATCTTCGCCCAAATGCTTCGCCCAAATTGCCTTCGGCACTTCGCCCAAACCGCCTGCGGCGGCTTCGCAAAGCCCAAGAACGTTATACGCCATTCGCTTTAAGTCAATGGAGGTATCAAGATGAAACTTGAAGAAAGAGCAGAAGAAAAAAGAAAAGAGTTAACGGACATAGTCAAAGGCGTAATCCAAAATTATGACATTCAAAACAAAGAGGAAATATCCTCAGGAATAATAAATCACTTTTTGAAGATAACTCCTCCTGAAATGGAACTTAGAATGGAGTTAATCATAATAAGACAAGGAGGGGTGGGTGGTGGACGTAGCACTAAACCTGGGAATATTTGGTTGAATTGGAGAAAACTTTTGGTAGAGGGGAGTGAAAGCATTTTGACTGTTGCTGGAGCTATTGCTGTACCTTGGTTAATCCCCCTAGCAGGTCTTGTTGTTTGGAACAAAATTTGCTCAATGTTGACTATTGAAATTACGGAGAGGCACGCTGTGGTTATTTGGACCATGTGGTTAAATAAAGATTCGGAAAACTGCATTAAAGGGGACGTAATTTTAAACTTAGTAAACAAAGAGCTTTCGAAATATAATCGTCCTAAAATGAACCGAAGAGAATTACATAGGATATTGAAAGACTTAAAGGAAATGAAATGCATTGAAGAAGAAGGAAATAAATGGTGGCTACGAGAATGGGTAAAAGTTTTCTACGAGTGATTAAAAATGGCGAACGGCTTATAACATGGTGTATGTGGTTCACTTCGCTAACTTCCATACACCGAAAACGTTATATGAAATGCTAGATCCCACTATTTGGGGTAACTTAGAATATGCAAGGTCGTAGTTGGAAAAATATTGAATATAGCGTAGCAGAAGAAATTAAAAAATACCTTTTAGCAAATGGTGGCATCGAAGAGGGAATTAAAAGCCCACACGAAGAATGGCGAATTAAGTTCTCAGATTCTACATTTACATATTATAAGAAAGGTACACTTTATAGCACACCCTCAAATTCTAATGACCCCGCAGTATTCGCCGCATGGGATCATATTGTTTCTTTAGTTGGGTCATCTTATGTTCTTCCCACAAAAGACTTTCTAATTGGTTTAGATGAAACTGGAAAAGGTGAAGTTATAGGGCATACCGTTCTTACTGGCGTAATTTTTCCAAAGGAGATCTTTAAAAAAATTGATTTATTGGTAGGTCCTGCAGATACAAAGAAAAGGCATAAATTCGAGTATTGGGATGAAATCTTCAAAAAGCTAGACCATTTGAGAAGTTCAGGGCTGGATTTTCTTATTGAAAAAGTTCCCCCTTGGCATGTAGATAAATATAACTTAAATAAAATCATGGACGTAGTTTATCAAAAGATTTTGTCTATCTTTCTTAGGAAAGCTAAAATCGAAGATTGCAGAGTTGTTTTGGATGATTACGGAGTAGGACCTACATTAAAACGGTTTTTGAAATTTTTGGAAAAGCAGGGAGCGGAAATAGTAGTAACTACAAATTCAGAGAATAAATATCTTGAGGCAAAAACAGCATCTTTAATCTCTAAAAGAATAAGAGAGGCTGTCATAAAGGCAATTAACAATGAGCCTGAATTTCAAATAGATGGTTTATCTATAGGTTCTGGCAATGCTGGAGACAAGCAAACCTTAGAATGGCTCAAAAAATGGTATGCATCGGGCAAACAATGGCCCTGGTTTGTTAAGAAGTCTTTCAAGACTATTTGGGAAATAGAAGGAAAAAATGGGAAACCGAAGAAAGAGATACCTCCTATTAGAGAAGAATTACTATCAAAAGATTTCATTGAAGAATTCAATAAAGGGAATCTAACTGTAAAGTCCCTTTTTCTTGTATGTCCCCATTGTGGGGAAACAAACAGAGCAATATCTTATGCTATGTCTAAAGCGAAATGTCCTTCGTGCAATAAATTTATTGAAGATGCGGGCATAACTCTTAGATACTATTGCGGTTACCTTGTGCCAGATAGCAATATAATTATGAGAGGTTTATTATCAAAAGACCTTGAGAAGAGGAAATTTTTTGAGAATTTTACTATAATTATTCCTCCTGTTGTGAGAGGAGAATGCGATACACGAGGTGGGAAAAAAGAATTTGGGAGACTGGCAAAATTTGCATCAATAGGAAGAATAAATTTGGAAGGACCAGGCAGAGTTGAAGATATACCAAAAGGGTTATCAAATCTTGAACGAGATGAAAGAATTATGGATGATGTTTTAAAGTATAATGCTATATTTATCACAGCTGATAATCAAATGAAAGCTAATGCAATGTCAAAAAATGTATTTACAATATTTGCTTAAAAAGTTTGGCTGGCTTCCCGCTCTCTTGCAATTGCTTCGCAACCTTGTCCTTCGCTTTCATATAACATCCGATAAAAGGGCATCGCTCCTTGTCACCCAAATTGATTTTTCGTCAACTTCCTTCACTTGCAAAATGGTAAATGAAATTGGTGTTTGATAAAGAAGAGAGGGCACAATTAAAGAAGCATATAGATAAGCTAGAAAAACAGGTAAAAGAGGATTAGAAATAAAGGAGTAAAATATAAAAATCGCTGTTGCATCTAGTAATGAGTGTTAAACGTAATTGCTAAATGAAGTAATAATATGACAACAAGAAAAGAAAAAAGAATAGAAAAAATCAAAGCAAAGGCAATAGAAATACTTGAATCCAATTCTGACGGAGTTCGTTACTCAGAACTTGTGAGAGAAATAAAAAAAGAATTTCCAGAAATTCCTGTTAACACCATTCATGGAGTGGTTTGGAATTTGGAGGATCGTTTACCTGATGAAATTTATAAGCCTGCGCGCGGACTTTTTCGCCATGTTAAATTTAAGGAGAGAGAGATCAGCAAAGCATCAAAGGTTCCTCCTGAGACTGTAAGGGTTAGAGAAGAGAACTTCTATGAACCTTTTGCAAACTGGCTTGTAAATGAAATGGAAGAATGCACAAAAGCAATACCTCTGGGAAGAAATAAATTTGGAGGCAAATGGGGAACGCCAGATGTAATAGGAAGGCGAGAATCACGTAGAGGAGACATCGTTGAAGCACCTACTGAAATAGTTTCTGCAGAGATTAAAGCAGACACAAAAGACTTAATTACTGCATTTGGGCAGGGTTGTTCATATAAACTGTTTAGTCATAAGTCCTACATAGTGATCCCAAAGAATTCTTGTCAAGATGACATTGCAAAATTAGATTCCTTATGTATGATTTTTGGAATAGGTTTAGTATTATTTGATAGTAATAATCCGAGTAACCCTCAATTCGAGATTAGAGTCCGACCAACTAAACATGAACCTGATATGTTCTATGTAAATAAATACATGAAACTGATAGAGAAAGAACTATGGGAGTGAATAAATGAGGCAACTAAGTCTGATAGCAAACATACGGCTTCGCTATGCTTTGCCTAAATACTCCACAACTTTTTATCCGCAAGAGGTTAGGAAAAATCATGAAGGCACCGTTAGAATTAGATTTAAAATGGCGGAGTGAAATAAAAAAAATATATAAAGAATAAGAATATAAAAATATGGAGGCAAATAAAATGCCAGGTGAAAAAATCCAAAAAATATTCTCGGCACCAGATGTAAAGCATGGATTGTCATTGTTTAGTATAGATGAGATAAATGCTATTGAGAGATTAATAACAGAGCAGGATGAGAAGTATTTTATTAAATGCCAAATCAAAGACAGATTAAGAATAGCTAAGCCTGAAGAAATAGTTAGACAACTCTGGATTTATAGATTGCTTACTGAATATGGTTATCCTAAAGAACGAATAGATATGGAGAAAGTTATCTATTTTGGCTCCCGTATAGAACCTGGAGCTGCGGACATTGTAGTCTATCATGAGGATTTAGAACATTACTATATTTTGTTTGAAGTAAAAAGACCAAGCAGGAGCGCAGGTTTAGAGCAACTTAAAAGTTATTGTAATGCAGAGGGAGCTCCTATTGGTGTTTGGTCTAATGGAAATGAAATAATAAGGCTCCATAGGGAAGAACCTAATCTATTTGTAGAAATACCAAGAATTCCTAAAGTTTCAGAAACTCTACGGGATATATTAACTGAAAGGTGGACGCTTAAATGGTTAGAGGAACACGACGAACTAAAACAAGGCAAAACCACGCTAAAAAAGATTATATTAGACCTTGAGGAGCTCGTTTTAGGTAATGCGGGGGTTAAGGCTTTTGATGAAATTTTTAAATTGATTTATGCTAAGCTTTATGACGAGTGGAAGGGTATTAATGATCCAAACTATCAATTAGAATTTTTTGTGGGTGACAGGAGCCCCCAACAACTAAAGAAAGCTATAACTAACTTACTCGAGGGAGCTAAAAGAACCTGGCCGGGAGTATTTGAACCTACGGACAAAATAGAGTTAACGGATGAGCATTTGAAGGTTTGTGTGTCATTCTTAGAAAAAATAAAATTGTTTAACTCAAACTTAAGGATAATTGATGAAGCCTTTGAGTATTTGATTCCTGAGGTATCTAAAAAGAAAGAAGGACAGTTCTTTACGCCAAGACCTGTTGTAGATATGGTTGTAAAGATGCTAAACCCTAAACATGATGAATATCTCATAGATCCTGCTTGTGGTTCTGCAGGTTTTCTTTTGCATTCTGTTATGTGGATAGCAAGAGGAGTAATTACCGGCAAGGAGCTTCCTACACCAGCTAAGAATTTTGCACAAGAGAAAATCTATGGTATAGATTTTGCCAAAGAGGCGGTTAAAATAGCAAAAGCTATTAATTTGATAGTGGGAGATGGCAAGTCCCATATCTTTGGCGGTGGTCCCCATGGAAACTCCTTAAACCCCCTCATTTGGAACGAGGAGGTAAAAGCAGGTTTAAGACCACGACTTTTAAGATTCCCTGAAGACCCAGAAAAAGATAGAGATAATCAAGATAGATTTTTATATTTTGATTTTGACATTCTTATGACCAATCCCCCTTTTGCAGGCACAGTAAAAGAAAGGAATATTCTAAGGCTTTACAGACTGGCAGAGAAAAATGGCAAATTAGTAAACAAAATAGGTCGGCATATCCTCTTCTTAGAACGTTCATTACAGTTTATAAGACCTGGTGGAAGGATGGCAATAGTCTTACCTCAGGGATTGTTGAATAATACAAATACTGAATATATCCGCAGATTTATCATAGATAAAGCAAGAATTTTAGCTGTTGTTGGTCTGCATGGAAACACCTTTAAGCCTCACACCGGAACAAAAACAAGTGTTTTACTCTTGCGAAAATATACGGATGAGGAAAGGCGTAAAATTCAAGAAGTTAAAGCAAAATACGAGGGAGAATGGAATGATTTTATAGAAGAATTGAAAGCAAAATATCGAAATGTAAGCTGGAATTCTCCAATAGATGAGGAAGAAATACCCAAAGAGCTAAAATCTTTTATTGATACTTATTTTGAAACAAGAGAAGAATTAGAAGACGAACAAACAGAGGAAACGGAAATTGAGGATACAGAGGAAATTAAAAAGGAAAAACCACTTAAAGTTTTAGTTGAAGAATTAGAAGAACTGCAAACTCTTTTAAAAGAAAGGCAAGGGGAATTAAAAAGTGATATTTCAAATGAGAAGAAAAAAGAACTAAAAAAAGAAATTAGAATTTTAAACACTGGAATTGAAAAACTAAATAAAGAAATCTCTAAAAAAACTCTAGGCGGGCAAATTCACTTAGTTTTAACCCAAGAAAAGATAATAGAACAGTTTAAGGAATTCTGGCTTGATGGCAAGATTATGAAAGAGATGGACTATCCCATATTCTTTGCTGTAAATCAAAAACCACTTAAGGATAACAAAGGAGAATATAGATATGTAAAAAGACCTAATGGTGAACTTGTATTAGATGAACATGGGCATCCGAAAATTGATCATGATTTAGATGAGATAGCAGAAGCATTTATTAAATTTGCCAAAGAAAAATTAGCAAAAGGCGACAACGCTTTTGATTTTTGGAGGTAAATTATGGCTGTAGTAAGTATTGTAAAATTATCAGAACTTGAAGGAGCAAAGAGGATTGACCCAGAATTTTATCACCCAGAAAATGTTATTTCAAAAAAGATTTTGGAAAAAGTCGGAACAAGGAGAATTAAAGATTGTTTTTGCAGTGTTCGTCAAATTTTTGATCCACAAAGGCATGTTCTAAATGATACAGCGTTTGTTTTTAATTTATCAGATGTTAAATCATTCTTCCTTAGTGGTGGAAAAATTGCTTTATCTTCTGATGATGTTGGTTCTGCGAAAAAGATGTTTTCTCAAAATGATGTCCTAATATCTCGTCTTAGACCCTACCTAAAAGAAGTTAGTTTTATAGGTTTTAACGGAAAAATAAAATTGTGCTCCACCGAATTCATAGTATTGCGACAGAAAAATAAAAATTACTATCCAGAGGTTCTTTTTTCCTTTTTGATAACTCCTCAAGTTCAAAATATTCTTTTATGGAGTATAAGTGGAACAGAACACCCCAGATTCCATGAAGATTACTTTTTAAATCTGAAGCTTCCAAATTTTACTCCAGAAACTCAAAATAAAATAAAAGAATTAGTAAATGATGCGTGGAAGTTTTTCTCTAATTCTCAATCCCTCTACTCCCAAGCCGAAAACTTACTTTTAGAAGAGTTGGGACTAAAGGACTTCATGCCAAAATATGAACTTTCTTATACCGCAAATATTTCAGAAGCGTTTAAAGCACATCGGATAGATGCTGAGTATTTCCAGCCGGCCTACGATACCATTGTAGAGAAAATAATAGAGTATTCTAATGGTCATACTTCACTATTAAATTTTGTAGATAGTATTAAACCAGATTTCGATCCGACAAAATATCCAGATAAAACTTTTTCTTATGTTGAATTGGCGGATGTAGACGAATCCATTGGTATAATTCATAGTGCGAATGAAGTAAAAGGTGAAGAAGCACCAAGTAGAGCAAGAAGAGTTTTGAAGCAAAACGATGTAATTATTTCAAGTGTTGAAGGTTCATTAGAAAAAGTAGCCTTAGTAAATGAAGAATATGAGGGCTCTTTAGCTTCTACCGGATTTTTCCAATTTAGAGCTATAAAAATTCTCCCTCAAGTATTGTTAGTTTTATCGAAGAGTATTGTTGTTCAATTCCAACTTAAAAAAGAATGTGCGGGTACCATTTTAACTGCCGTGCCTACTGAATCCTTAAAGAGAATTTTAATTCCCATTATACCTGATGAAACTCAACAAAAAATCGCCTCACTTGTTCAACAATCCCATGAAGCAAGAAGAAAAGCAAAAGAACTACTGGAAGAGGCGAAAAGAAAAGTTGAGGAGGCAATTGAAAATGAAATAGGTAAATAATTAGCCAGCCCGTTATTTTGCGTACCTTCGCAACTCCGCGCTTCCTTCGCTCGGCTGGTGCTATCGCACTTGTCTAACAGCGTATAAGAAGAGAGAAAATTTTTTCTCTTGCAGAGGGAAAAGATGGAAAATCAATAATGAGTATTCAAGAAATATGTGGAGAAAAAGGAATAATTTTTGGAATGCCTGTTGAAGAAAGAGAGGGGATAATATATAATTCCGCTGTTTTTGTTAAGCCAGAGGGAGTGGAGATATATAACAAAAATTTTCTTGCAAATTTTGGACCATTTGAAGAAAAATTCTATTTTTCTCCTGGAAAAAGCCTGCCCGTTTTTAATTTTAAGGGATGGAAAATAGGCATTGTTATATGCTATGACATTTTCTTCCCTGAATTGGTAAAAGGAATGGCATTAAAAGGAGCGGATTTAATTGTATGTATATCAGCATCCCCATCCACAACAAGGAAGCAATTTGAAAGTGTTCTTCCTGTAAGAGCAATAGAAAATACAGCATTTGTATGTTATTCAAATCTTGTTGGAGAAGAAAATGGTTTATCCTTCTGGGGAGGAAGCAGGATATACAAGCCAGATGGAGAAATAATAAATAAAACAGAGTATTTCAAGGAAGAAAGCATATTATGCGATATTGATATAAATGAATTAAGGAATGCAAGAATTGCTCGCCCGACATTAAAAGATACAGTTTCAGATATATTCCTTGAGTTATATAACATTTCACGCTTTAAAGAAGTTTTTAATGAATATGTGAAGATCGGGATTGAAATGGGAGAAAAAGCTAAAAGAGAGATGAAAATAAGCGAGGTTGATTTGTATGGAAATGAAGATATAGCATTTGGAATAAAAATTGCAACAGGTTGCAGGGTAAATTTATATAGAAGCAATGAAATAAAAGCAATATTTAAGGGAGATAAAGAGATGGAGATAAAACCTGAAAACAACAAAACTTTTTAATAAGCCTTTGTATTCTATTTAAA